>JAHWKB010000246.1 GCA_019348115.1 Actinomycetota bacterium
CGATGCGCGGGATGATCGCGTCGATGTCGTTGAGCTTGTTGCCGGCGTACATGATGGCGGGGCGGTGCGAGGTGATGTCCATCACGCACCGGAGGTAGTCGATGACCTTCACCTCGTGCCCGCGCTCCTCCGCAGCCTCACGCAGCCTGGACGTGGAGTAGAGCGAGGAGTTGCGCGACAGGATCGCGAGCTTCATGGGGCGTGCCGTTCGGGGCGGGGGGTGGATGCGGGGAGCCGCGGGGGTGAACCGTAGTCGCCGCGGGACGGCCGGCCGGTGCCCGAAGGGGCCCGCTCGCGCCCGAACGGTCGGGCGCAGGGCCCCACCGGACAGGTCACCATGCGTGACCAGATGCTCACCTGACAGCCACCCGAACCCGCGCCCCGGCGCCGGAGGCCAGCGACCGTGAACGAGCTCCGCCAGATCCTCGACGAGATGACCGACATCGACCTGCGTCTCGCCACCCCGGGCGTGCTCGTCTCGAGCCACCGCGACGAGCTCCTCGCGCGTCGCCGCAACCTCCAGGCCCGCTTCGACGGCCTCCAGGAGCGCCCCGACTACCTCACGCAGGTGAGCGCCTACACGGACGCCCTCGCCGCGCGCCGGCTCCCCTTCCCGGCCTGACCCGCCGTTGCCCTTCCTCCCGCTGCTGGTCGTCGGCGTCGTGCTCGCGCTCGTGCTGCCGCTGTGGCCGTGGAGCCGGGGATGGGGGTGGACGCCGGCGGGCATGCTGGCGATCGTGCTGTTGACGGCCGCGCTGTTCGTCGCCGCAGGCCCCGGCGGCTGAGAGCGTCCGGGCGAGCCGCTCGTGACTCTCCGTCACTCTATCTGACCCGGAGTGACGGAGCGTCACACGCCGTGAGCTACGGGCGCGGCAGCGCGAGAGTTCCCGCCGTGGACTGGCCGAGCGGACAGTGAACTCCGGAGGCGCGCGTCGAGATCCGTCGGCATCGCGGAAAGCCCGCGCCAACGGGCCGTAGCGGCGCCATCGCGGCCGTTCCCGGGATCGCGGGGCCTCGCACGTGTCCGAACAAGTCGGGCGCATCGGTCAACATCGGCGGCGCCCCGGCCGACACGTGCCGGGAGACCGCTCGCTGCCCTCGACCCCGGAGCGACCTTCGATGCTGGCCCGCCTGGCGCCCCGCCCGACCCGCCGTTCCCTGGCCGCCGTCCTGGCGACCGCACTCGCGGCCACCCTCGTCCCGGCCGCGTTCGGCGCGGCCCCTGCCGAGGCGGCGACGCGTGCGGACCTCGAGATCTCGCTCACGGCCGCCGGGTTCGCCTACGGCCGTGCGCTCGACGCCGCGGACTACCGCGACGCCGCCGAGCGCTTCGGCGTGGACGTCGGTGGCCGCATCGACGGCGCCGACCTCGACGCCGTCGTGGCCGCCGCGTGGGCGGCGTCGGTGGAGGGCTTCGCGCTCGCCGGCATCGGGATCGGCGCGGCCCCGGACCTCTCCGACGTCACCGACGGGGCCGTGACGCTCGGGCTCGACCTCGGGGACGCCGTGGACGGCACCGACGCCAAGCGGGTGTTCGCCGCCGGCCGCGAGCGCGTCGCACGGACGCTCATCGACGCCGGCATCGACATCGGGACGACGCTCGACCGCGACGACCTCATCAACGCCAAGGACATCCTCGGCGTCGGCGTCGGCGCCCGCTTCGACTCGGCGGACACGCGCCGGATCCTCGAGGCCGCGTGGCTGCGCGTCGATGCACCCCTCCTCGCCACCGCCGCCGGCGTCTCGGTGCACACGCCGTCCCCGCGCCCGGCCTACATCGGCTTCCACCAGTCCTCCAACGCGAAGGCCACGCCGATGCGGGCGGCCTGGGGACGCAAGCTCCCGAGCCGCGGCCGTGGCACGGCCGGCACCTCCGCCGTCGACATCTCCATGGACCCGGGCGACCCGGTCCGCGCCCCCGTCACCGGCACCGTCCTCGCCGTCGAGCCCTACTCCCTCTACGGCAAGTACCCGGACTACCGCCTGCGCTTCGCGCCGGACGACGACCCGGGCATGCTGGTCTCGGTCATCCACGTGACCGACCCGAAGGTCCGGCCTGGTCAGCGCGTGCAGGGTGGCGTCGACCTCATCGCCGGCGGGGCGCGCAAGTTCCCGTTCGTGTCCCAGATCGACGTCAACGGCGGCGGCGACCGCGCCCACGTCCACATCGAGCTGCGCCGCCGGCGCTGAAGCGACCGCCGGCTCGTTGCGTGGCTCGTCGCGCCGGGCTCAGCCCTCCGCGGCGGCCTCGGCCTTGCGCGCCCGCTTCCGCGCCTGCTTGAAGGCGCGCACCTGCGCCAGCGTCTCCGCGCTCGTGACGTCCGCGATCGAGCGGTGTCCGGGCTCGCCGTACTCGCCGGCGGCCTCGCGCCAGCCGGGCGGCGTCACGCCGCACTGCTTGCCGAGGAGCGCCGTGAAGATGCGCGCCTTCTGGTCGCCGAAGCCGGGGAGGCCCTGCAGGGTGTCGAGGAGCTCGTCGCCCGTGTCGGCGTCCTCCCAGATCCGCGCCGCGTCCCCGCCGGCGTGCGCCACGATCCACTGGCACAACCCGTGGACGCGCTTGGCCATCGAGCCCGGGTAGCGGTGGAGCGCCGGCTTCTCACGGAAGACCGCCTCGAGCCGGTCGGGGTCCATGCCGGCGATGGCGCCGGCGTCGAGGCGGTCCACGCCCAGCCGCTCCGCGAGGCGGGCGGGTGCGGCGAAGGCGGACTCCATCGCCACCTGCTGGTCGAGGAGCATCCCGATCAGCAGCGCGAGCGGATCGTCGGACAGCAGCGCGTCGGCGTCGGCGTCGCCCGTGAGGGTCAGGGTCGGCATGGGTCGGCACTCCGGTCGGGGCCCGCAACGCTAGTTCGCGGAAGTTGACGCCGGCCGGTGCCGCCGGCTCCACTCCGCGGACCCGGTGCGACGCCCCAAGGAGACCACCGTGGACCCCGTCAGCCTCCACCAGCGCGGCGTCGACGTCTCGACGCGCCTCGTCGAGGGCATCAGCGACGACCAGTGGACGTCCCCGACCCCCTGCGCGGACTGGGACGTCCGCCGCCTCGTCGGCCACCTCACCGAGGAGCACGCGTGGGTGCCGCCGCTCGTCGCGGGACGCACCGTCGGCGAGATCGGCAGCGTCGACGCCGAGCTGGGGGACGATCCGGTCGCCGCGCACGACGACGCGGCCCGCGCGGCGCAGTCGGCCATCGAGGAGCCCGGCGCGCTCGGCCGGACGGTCCACCTCTCCTACGCGGACGTGCCGGGGTCGTTCTACGTGCTGCAGCGGACGGCCGACCTCGTGATCCACAGCTGGGACCTCGCGGTCGCCACCGGGCAGGAGCTCGCGCTCGACGACGACCTCGTCCAGGCCGCGTGGGACGCCACCGCGCCGCACGTCTCGCCCGAGGTGCGCGAGGCCGGCGTGTTCGGGCCGGAGGTGCCGGTGCCCGACGACGCCCCGCTCCTCGACCGCCTCCTCGGCCTCACCGGCCGGGACCCGTCCCGCGCCGACCGGTAGCGGACGCACCCCCCCTCACCCGACCGGGTCGCCCGCCGGACCGGTCCTCCCGCGGGAGTACCATCGCCGCATGG
>JAHWKB010000247.1 GCA_019348115.1 Actinomycetota bacterium
CGGTGGGACTCGGCCGAGAAGGTGTCGACGGCCTCGCGGTCGATGCCCCACTTGGCGGCGATGAGCTCGGCGGAGATGCCCTGCTGGACGAGCCCGCCCTCGTAGCGCTCGAGGATCCTCTCGCCGAACGGGTTCGCGCCCATCGTGGACGAGAACATCGGCACGCGGCTCATGACCTCGACGCCGCACGCGATGGCGACGTCGTAGGCACCGGCGATGACGCCCTGCGCGGCGAAGTGGGCGGCCTGCTGCGACGACCCGCACTGGCGGTCGATCGTGGTGGCCGGGACCGACTCGGGGAAGCCGGCGGCGAGGACGGCGTTGCGCCCGACGTTGAAGGCCTGCTCGCCGGCCTGCGAGACGCAGCCGGTGATGACGTCCTCGACGAGGGCGGGGTCGATGCCGGCGCGGTCGACGAGGCCGCGGAGGGTCTCGGCGAGGAGATCCACCGGGTGCCAGCCCGAGAGCATCCCTCCGGGCTTGCCCTTACCGACGGGCGTCCGGACGGCTTCGACGATCACGGCCTCGCGCATGGGGGTCCTCCTGGGACGTCCTGCCGGCCCGGGAGACCGGCGCAACCTGCACCGGGAGGGTACCCCCGGTCCCTCCCGGGAACGGAACGCGAAGGGGGAGAACGTTCCGTCCGCCGCGAGGCGGACCAGCGTGTCGACCTCCCCGTAGCCCGAGATGACCACCGTGAAGATGACCCGTTGGGACCTTCCCGGACGCACGCGGGAGGGGTTGGATGCCGGTGAGGCCCGGGTCCCAGAAGCCGACTCCGAGGCCCTTCGGGGAGGGAACGCGCGTGGTCACACCGCGTCGCTGGGCCGTGGCGGCGCTGACGGGGGGACGGCCCGCACGCCGGCGATCCGACCGCCGCCGCATCGGGGTCCTGTGGACCGAGCTGGGCCTGCGCGGCGTGCTCGCGTTCGTGTGGGTCGTGGCGCTGCTGCTGACGTCCTCGCCGGGGGACCGGACCGTCGGCTGGCTCCTCACCGGTGTCGTGTGCGTCCTCTACCTCCCCATCACGGCGATGCTGGCGCCCCGTGCCCGCGCCGGGGCGCCCCTGCCGCACCTGCTCGTGATCACGGTCGACGTCGCGCTGGGGGCCGTCGGCGCGGCTCTGGTGCCGGAGTGGCGGGTCCCGGTGCTGTTCCTCTACCTCGCGCTGGTGGTCACGACCACCATCGGCGGCGGCGGGCGGCGCGGCCTCGCGGTCTCGGTCCTCACGACCCTCGCGGCGAGCACCCTCGCGCTGACCGGCGGCCCGCGCGACACGATCACGTTGGTCGCACTCGTCCCCTTCGCCGCCTGCGCCTTCGCGCTGCCCGTCCTCATCTCCCAGCTCGTCGCCGAGCACCGTCGCCGCGCCGAGCACCTCGCCCGCCTCCACCACGCCCTCACGTCCATCGCGGCGACCTCCGACCTCGCCGGGACCTTCGACGCCGTCAGCGACACCGCGCGGGCGGCCGTCGGCGCGTCGTTCGTGTCGCTCCTCACGGTGGACGACACCGGGACGATCCTGACCACGAGCGCCGTCGCCGCGCCGGACGCCGAGGTCCCTGCGGTCGCGGTCGACACCGTCGAGCTCACGACCCGGCTCCCGGCGTGGTCGCCGTCCCAGCTCGCCGCCCGCAGCGGGCACCCCGTGATCGTGCGCGACCCGGCCACCGAGACGCGCTTCGCCCGCTGGACCCCGGCCGCCCTCACCGACGGCGTCTCGGCGATGGTGTCGGTGCCGCTGCGCAGCGGTGGCGGCATCATCGGGACGCTCAACGCCTACTGGTCGGAGGGTGGGCCGGACCGCGACGACGTCGACCTGCTCGCGGCGTACGCCGACGGCGCCGCCCTGTCGATCCTGCGCGCTCAGGCCTTCGAGCACGAGCGTCGCGCCGCCGCGGCCCTGCGTGCCGCGGAGCGGAGCCGGGCCGAGTTCACGGCCAGCATCGCGCACGAGCTCCGCACCCCGCTGACGACGGTCCGGGGGTTCATCGAGACCCTGCTCCTGCGCGAGGACCAGCTCTCGGCGACCGACCGGCGGCAGATGCTCGAGATCTCCCGCCGCAACGCCGTCGACCTGACCCACCGCATCGCCTCGCTCCTCGAGCACGCGAAGCTCGAGGGCGACCACGTCACCGTCGACCCCAAGGTCCAGCTCCTCGGCCCGGCCCTGGCGAACTCGCTCGAGAACTGCCGCGGCCTGCTCTCGGACCACCCGCTCGTGGTCGACGCGCCGGACGGCCTCCTCGTCGACCTCGACGAGATCGCGCTCGACCACGTCGTCGCGAACCTCGTGAGCAACGCCGTGAAGTACTCACCGCCGGGCTCGCCGATCACGGTCCGCGCCGAGGTCGTGGGGGAGGACCGCGTCGTCGTCAGCGTGGAGGACCAGGGCATCGGCATCCCGCCGGCCGACGTGCCCTTCGTCTTCGACCGGTTCTACCGCGGCGGCGCGCAGGGACGGCGGAGCGGGACGGGCATCGGCCTCGCCATCGTGAAGCGCTACGTCGAGCTGTCGGGCGGCCGCATCGGGGTCGAGTCGACGCCGGGTGAGGGCACCGCCTTCCGCTTCTCGCTGCCCTACGTCGGCATCGAGCACGCGGACGCGGGGACGGACGGGAGCGATGTCGACGTCCTCACGATCCGACCCGACCCGGCGCCGGTCGACTAGTTGCTGGTGCGCCAGCCCTCGTCCCAGGCGTCCTCCCCGAGGTGCCAGCCGTCGATGCGGTAGACCATCGCGTGGAGGCTCGCCACCAGCTGGTCGGGGTCGTGCACCTCGATCAGGTAGGCGCCGGTCCGGCGGGAGCGCGAGCGCTCCCTCGCCTCGGCGGTCAGTGCGACCCCCGGCTGCACGCCGCGGAGGAACTGGACGTCGACCGTGAGGGCGACGGCCACACGGCCCCAGGAGTTGCTCGCCACGGCGAACGCGTAGTCGCCGAGCCCGAAGACCGCGCCACCGTGGACCACCCCGCCGAAGTTCACGTGTTGCTCGTCCGGCGTCCAGCCCACACGGGCCCAGCCACCGCCCCAGTCCTGTAGCTCTGCGCCGAGGAGGCGCGCGAAGCCGTCCCCACGGAAGAGCTCGTCGAGCCTCGGGTGGTTGGGGTGCTGCGGGTCCACGGTGGCCTCCTCCGGTGGACGGCAGTTGTAGCGGACGCTTGCGGCGCCGGTCCGCGCCGGTCACGCTGCCGGAGGGCCACCCCAGCTCAGGCATCCCGGAGGACACCGTGCCACGCACCCGCACCGCCGCACTCGCGACCGTCGCCCTCGCCGTCCTCGCCGGCGCCTGCGGGCCCGGCGACACCGAGACCGAGGCCGACCAGCCGGTCATCCTCGAGCCGGGCGAGGAGCAGGGCGAGACGCTGCTGCCCGAGACACCGAACGAGGTCGAGGGCACCGAGGGATAGCATCCCCGGACCCCTCGAACGGTCCGTGCACCCGCCGGACCGCCCGGGCCCGTAGCTCAGTTGGCAGAGCGCTGCCTTTGCAAGGCAGATGTCGTCGGTTCGATTCCGATCGGGTCCACCACCCC
>JAHWKB010000062.1:0-5281 GCA_019348115.1 Actinomycetota bacterium
AACGGTCTTCTTCGTGCCTACAGGGTGTTGCCCGTCTGGCTCGGACCGTGCGATCAGGTGTCGATCAGAGGGGGGAGACGTTCTGCGCCTGCGGGCCCTTCTGACCCTGGCCGACCTCGAACGTGACCTTCTGACCCTCGTCCAGGGACTTGTAGCCCTGGGTCTGGATCGCGGAGAAGTGAACGAACAGGTCCTCGCCGCCCTCGTCGGGCTGGATGAATCCGAAGCCCTTGTCGGCGTTGAACCACTTAACGGTGCCCTGTGGCATGTGCTGTTCCCTATCGAAGCGCTTGGTGCGGCCGGGTCGCTCGCGAATTCAGGAGCAGTGACACCCCGACCGGATGCGCATGCACACCGTACACGGCCCCGGGGGATGTCGCTGTCCGATCGGCGCTGGAGCGCACCCGCCACGTGTCAGGGGTCCTCGGCGGGGAGCTCCTCCAGGACCTCGCGGGCGCGGTCGCGCTGGCCGGTGGGGACCAGCACCGAGTACTCGGTCGGCCCGTAGCCGGCGGTGCCGGTCGAGCGGACCTCCGGCTCGAGGTCCGCGCCGGCGAGCGCGGCGGCGACGACGGCCGCGAGGGTCGAGTTCGTGCCGGAGAAGACCACGGCCCGGTCGGCACCGACGGTCCGCGACACGTCGGCCGGTCCGCCGGTCGGGGCCGCGTGGTCGTCCATCGTGTCGGTGCGCCGCCGGCGCTTGGCGACGACGACCGCGACGACGAAGAACAGCGCGGCGAAGGCGAAGGCGAACGGGATGATCGAGGACAGGAACTCCGGCATGCCCATGTCGCGCTCCCGGTCCGTCAGACGACGGCGAAGCTGATCCCCCGGGCCTCGAGCCGCTGCCGTAGCACCGGGCCGAACGCGACCGCGGTCGTCAGCACGCCGGCACGCTCGGGGAGCGCGTCGCGGTCCTCGATGAGGGAGCGTGCCGCCTCCGCGAGCATCTTCGACGTCTCCGTGTAGCCCGGGTCGCCGCCCCGGACCTCGACGCGCGTGCTGGCGCTGGGGCTCCGCCCGAGGAAGGTGACGCGGAAGCGGCTCTTCGCGCGCGTCTCCTCGTCGGGTCCGTCGCCCGGGTCGGGTGCGAGCCGGTGGAGGAGGGAGCGCCCGGGCCCGAGCTGTGCGATCGCCGCGACGGCGCCCACGCCGGCGACCATGCCACCGGCGACCGCGACGTTGGACGTCCGCGCGAAGTGGCCGTACCGGAACGAGGGCCCGTAGTCGCGGAGGGCGGCGGCGGAGCGCAGCACCACCATCGGGTCGATCGTCGGCAGCGGCACGCCCCAGCCGTCGATCGCGGGGACGCGCTCGATGCGGCGCGGGAGGCTCCCGACGCGGCGACCGTCGCCGGGGTCGAGCCGGGGGCCGCGCATCGAGCCCGTGTCCGCCATCGCCTCGATCGCGGACGTGAACGTCCCGCCGGAGAACCTCCCGCGCGCGGACACGAAGCCGCGCAGCTCGATGGGCTCGTCGTCGGGGAGCTGGGCGACGGCGAGCTGCGCGCCGAGGTCGTGCGGGATGGAGTCGAAGCCGCAGCAGTTCACGATCCGGACGCCGGCCTGCTGGGCGGCAGCGCCGTGGGCCCGCAGGAGCCGGTTCACGAACGCCGGCTCGCCGGTGATGTCGACGTAGTCGGTGCCCGTCTCGATGCAGGCGGCCACGACGCCCTCGCCGTGGCGCGCGTACGGACCGACGGTCGTCGCGAGGGCGCGGGTGCGCCGCGTCAGGGCGGTGAGCCCGGCCCGGTCGTGGACGTCGACGACCTCGATGCCGTCGGGCCGCCCCGCGGCCTCGAGCCGGTCGCGGACGGTCTCGAGCTTCGCGCGGTCGCGGCCGGCGACCGCCCACCGGAGGCCGTCGTCGCCGGCGAGCTGGCGGGCGAGGTCCTCGGCGACGAGGCCGCCGGTGAACCCGGTGGCGCCGAGCAGGACGAGGTCGTAGTCGCGGTCCTCTGCCACGGGCGGGCTCCAACGTCGGGGCGTCGCCCGTCAGGCGCGGGCGCTCACCTCGGGGAGGCTACGGGCGACGGGGACCGCGGCGAGGCCCAGCACCGCCAGGAAGGCCAGGGCGGCCTCGACCCCGAGGCTCGCGATGGCGGCGCTCACCGCGCCGGTGGCGAGGAGGAGCACCCCCATGGCGGTGTTGGCGACGGCGACGTACTCGGTGCGACGGTCGCCCTCGGCGAGGTCGACGACGTAGGTCTTGCGCCCGATCCGCGCGCCCGTGTGGAGCAACGCGAGCACGAAGTACACGAGCGGGTAGGTGAGGGCGAGGGCGGCGACGGCCTGGACGCGGATGGCGGCGAGGAAGAGGAGGACGACGGTCGCGGCGAGCCCCGACGCGAGCACCATGACCCACCGGCTCGAGCGGTCGGCGAGGCGCCCCCAGGTGCGTCCGCCGACGAGCGAGGCGACGCCCTGCGCGATCACGAACGGGCCGAGGCCGGCGATGGCGTCGCCGGTCTCGCGCGTGGCGATCGTGACGACGAACGGGGGCGCGAGCGCGGAGACGAGGAGCAGGGTGCGGGCGATCACGAACCGTCGGAACGGCGGGTCGTCGCGCAGGAGCGACAGGGCCCGGCCGATGTCGCTCGTGTCGGCGTCGGCGTCGTGGTCGCCGGCGGGCTCGCGGATGGTCGCGTAGACGAGGAGGCCCAGCATCCACGTGGTGGCAGCGGCGGCGAGCAGCACGGCGAACGTGCGCGGGCCCGCGTCCTGACCGAACACGCGGATCGCCACGCCGACGGTGATCGCGGCGAGCCCGGAGGTCACGGTCGCCGCGCCGCTGATCTGGCCTCGCTGGCCCTTGGGGATGGTGCGGCCCAGGACGTCCTTGGACGAGATGGACGACAGCGACCGCGAGAGGGAGAAGACGGCGAGCGCGGCGAGGATGCCCCAGCCGGCGGCGGCGCCGCCGCCGAACGCGGCGAGGAGCGCCATCGCCGTGACCGCGGTCGCCTGCCCGGTCGCGCCGGCGATCCACACCCACTTGCGTCGTGGGCGGCGACGGACGAACGGGACGAGCGCGGCTTGGGGGAGGAGCGAGCCGGACTCGCGCACGGGGACGAGCAGGCCGGTGAGGAACGCCGGCGCCCCCATCGCCGCGAACAGCCACGCGAGGACGGTCTTGGCGTCGACGACGCGGTCGCCGATCTTCTGCAGCGTCATCGCCGAGACGAGCTTCACGCCGTTGCCGGGCACCGCCTCGGGGTCGCCGCGGACGACGCCGCGCCCGTGGTCCTCGTCGTCGTCGACGAGGAGCCCGTAGAGGCGCTCGGACGGCGTCGCCACGTCAGACGAGCTCGTCCGCGGGGGCGTACCAGCTCGACAGCGGCCAGCCCGCGGCGTTCAGCCCGTCCGCGAGGATGTACGCCGCACGGGCGGCCGTGACCTGCCGGTCCTCGCTCGGCGCGATGGTGCGGATCAGCGTCGTCGTGCTCGACCCGCGTTGGCGCACCCAGTCATCTGGCAGCGTGGCGTCGTCCACGAGCCGGCGCGCCCCGCGGGCCCACACGCGGATCCACACCTCGACGTCGTGGCCCTGCCGGCCCCGGGTCCGCGCCGGGCGCACCTGGAGCGTGGCCGTGAGGTCGTCGGCGACGAGGTGGAGCCAGCGGTTGAGGAGTGAACGGGGGCCGCGCGACCGCGCGGTCAACGGATGGACGGGGCCGGGGGCGTCGCGGACCAGCGCCCGCGCGACGCGGTCGACGTCGAGGGCGATCAGGCCGGTGCCGGACACGCGTCCGTCCCAGTCGATGTCGCCGACGGCGACGGCCTGCTCGCTCCAGCGTCGGGTCGGCGCGTCGCCGGCGCGGGTCCGGCGTGACGGGCGGGCCCGGTGGGGTGTCCGCCGCTCGCGCGGCGGCAGCGACTCGGCGAGGAGCCGCTCGTAGGCGCGCTGGAGGTCGCGGAAGGCCGCGACGTCGCCACCCGCGTCGGGGTGGCGCTCGCGCGCCAGCCGGCGGTACGCGCGCTTGACGTCGGCGTCGTCCGCGTCGGGGCGCAGGCACAGGATCGCGAGCGCCTCCGACCGGCTGAGCTCGGGGTCGCTCACGCGCACGGCCCCGCGCCCTCGCTGCGCGGCCCGTCGAGGAAGCGCTGGACCTCGGCGGTGTCGAGCGCGTACGCCGTCGACGCGCGGTCGGGTGACACCGCGAACACGGTGCCGGTGACGCGCCCCTGCACGTCGAACACGGCGCTGCCGCTGTCGCCCTGGCGCAGGTTCGCCGCGAGGAACAAGAGCTCCCGCTCCACCGGCTGTCGGCCGTAGATGTCGCGGCCGACGGTGTTGCGGCGGTCCCGGATGGAGACCGGCTCGGTGCGCGGCTGGTCCTGCCCACCGGGGTAGCCCACGGTGGCGCCGTCGCTCCCGACCTCGGCCACGGCCATCGGCAGGGGCTCCTGTCCCAGGTCGGGGACGGCGAGGAGCGCGAGGTCCAGCCCGCCGTCGAAGGCGACCACCCTGCCCTCCCGGACCTGCCCGTCGGGACGGCGGACCTGGACGACGTCCGCGCCGGCGACCACGTGGGCGTTGGTCACGATCCGGTCGGGTGCGACCGTCCACCCCGAGCCCTCGAAGCGTCCGCCGCAGGCGTCGACCTCGACGTTGACGGTGGAGGCCGTCACACGCGCGACGACGTCCGGCGGGACGGGGATCTCGGAGGGCGGGGGGCCGGTGTCGGGCGCGGGGCGGAGATCGGCGAAGACCTGGGGGAAGCGCGAGCGCGCGATGAGGTTGCGCAGCGCCTGCACCGTGTTCGGCGGGTCCGGTGAGACGTCGCTCACCGTCCGCACGACGGCCGACGACCGCACCTGTCGGCTGACCGCGCCGGGCACCTCCGCGGCGGCGGGCGACAGGAACCAGACCAGGAGCCCGATCGCGAACAGGCCGGCCACGGCCCCGACGGTCTGGTCGAACGGTCGCAGCGCCGTGCCGTGCACGCGCCGGCGCAGCTGCAGGCCGATCGACTCGCCGATGGAGGTCAGCACCGCGACCGCGACCAGCAGCGTCCCGGCGCCGACGACCATCCGGGTGAGCGGGTCGCCGGCCGTGAACATGCGCAGCACCAGCGGCACGGCCCAGACGCCGACGACGATGCCGGCGGCGAGGCCCAACCACGAGGCGCCACGCGCGAGGAAGCCCAGCCGGTACCCGCCCACGGCCGCGACCGCGGCGAGGGCGAGCAGGACGAGATCCAGCACGTTCACGGGTCCGGACCCTACGCGGCCGGCGCCAGCGTTCCCGCGCCCGCGCGCCGGCCGGCGACCACGGCCGG
>JAHWKB010000062.1:5381-11306 GCA_019348115.1 Actinomycetota bacterium
CGGCCGGCGACCACGGCCGGAAGGGACGGTCGCCGCCGGTGGAGCCGCGGCGACCACGACATGCTGGGAGGACCGCGCCCGTCGCCCGTCCCGGAGGTCCCCCCGTGGAGACCGCAGCCGAGCTCATCCCCGAGGACGCCGACCTGGGAACGCTCCGCCGCCTCGCGGCGGGGTGCACCGCGTGCGACCTGCACGAGACCGGGACCCAGACCGTGTTCGGGGAGGGGCCCGCCGACGCGCGGCTCGTGGTGGTGGGGGAGCAGCCCGGCGACCAGGAGGACCTCGAGGGGGAGCCGTTCGTCGGGCCGGCCGGCGCCGAGCTGGACCGTGGGTTCGAGGCCGTCGGCATCGACCGCTCGCTCGTCTACGTGACCAACACGGTGAAGCACTTCAAGTGGTCCGAGCGGCGGGGCAAGCGCCGGATCCACGAGAAGCCGAACGCCATCGAGATCCGCTCGTGCCTGCCGTGGCTGCAGGCCGAGGTCGCCCGCGTCGAGCCCGAGGTCGTCCTGCTCCTCGGGGCGACCGCGGCCAAGGCGGTGCTCGGCTCCGGCTTCCGGGTGACGAAGCAGCGCGGGGAGGTGTTGGAGGGCGTCGACGGGCGACCGACGGTCGCGACGCTCCACCCCTCGTCGGTCCTGCGCAGTCGCAGCGACGAGCAGCGCCACGCGGCCCGCGCGGCGTTCCACGCCGACCTCGAGGTCGTGGCCGGGCTGCTGCAGGGCGAGGAGGGATGATGAGGTTCACCGACCGCACCGAGGCCGGCCGCAGGCTCGGCGAGGAGCTCGCCGTCCACGACCTGGACGACGCCCTCGTCCTGGGCCTGCCGCGGGGCGGCGTGCCCGTCGCCGCGGAGGTCGCCGGCGTCCTCGACGCCCCGCTCGACGTGCTGGTGGTGCGCAAGATCGGTGCCCCGAGGAACCCCGAGTTCGCGGTCGGCGCCATCGGCGAGGGCGGCGCCGAGTTCATCGACACGTCGATCCTGGATCGCATGGGCCTCTCGCGCGACGACCTGCAGGGCACGATCGCCGCCGAGCGCGACGAGCTGCGACGCCGCGTCGAGGCGTACCGCGGCGACGCGGCGCCGCTCGACGTCGCGGGCCGCACGGTCGTCGTCGTCGACGACGGGATGGCGACCGGTGCGTCCGCGCGCGTGGCCGTCCAGGTGCTGCGCGAGCTCGCGCCGGCGCGGACGGTGCTCGCCGTCCCCGTCGCGTCCACCGCCGCGGTGGACCGGCTCGACGAGGTCGTCGACGACGTCGTGGTGCTGTCCGCGCCCCGCGACTTCCTGGCCGTCGGCGCCCACTACGACGACTTCGGCCAGACGAGTGACCGCGAGGTCACCGAGCTGCTGTCGTCGGCACGCCGCCCGCAGTAGCGTCCGCCGCGTGACCGACGTCCCGTTCCCCGCACCGCGCACGCCGATGGAGGCGCGCGTCCGGACCTCGCTCCCGACGGGGGCGTGGGCCTACGAGCCGAAGTGGGACGGCTTCCGCTGCCTGTCCTGGAGCGGTCCCGAGCCGCGCATGGACTCGCGCAACCAGAAGCCGCTGCTGCGCTACTTCCCCGAGCTCGAGGCACCGATCGCCGGGCTGCCCCGCGGCACCGTCGTGGACGGTGAGGTCGTGGTCGTGACCGGTGACCGGCTCGACTTCGACGCCCTGCAGCTGCGCCTCCACCCGGCGCAGTCGCGCAACGAGCTCCTCGCCGAGCGCACGCCGGCGCGGATCGTCGCGTTCGACCTCCTCGCGCACGCCGGCGAGGACCTCCGCGACGCCCCCTTCCGCGAGCGCCGCGCCCGGCTCGAGTCGCTCGTCGACGAGCTCGACGACCCGGCTTGGAACCTCACGCCCAGCACCGAGGACCGCGACCTCGCGATGCGGTGGTTCGACGAGTTCGAGGCGGCCGGCTGCGACGGCATCGTGGCCAAGAAGGCCGACGGCCCGTACGTCGAGGGTGAGCGCGACATGGTGAAGCTCAAGCACCGCCGGGAGGTCGACGCCGTGGTCGGGGGGTACCGGGTCCACAAGGAGGGCGACCGCATCGGCTCGCTCCTGCTCGGGCTCTACGACGACCGGGGGGAGCTGTCGTTCATCGGGCACTGCTCCGGCTTCCCCGACCACGACCGCAAGGAGCTCCTGGAGCTGTTCGAGCGCTACCGCGCCGACGACTCCTTCGGTGAGGCCGGCGCCGTCCGTCGCCCGGGGGAGCCGTCGCGGTGGACCGGCGACAAGGACCTCAGCTGGGTCCCGGTGACGCCGGGCGTGGTCGTGCAGGTGAGCTACGACCAGCTGTCGGGCAACCGTTTCCGCCATGCCACCCGTTTCGAGCGCTGGCGGCCCGACAAGGACGCGGCGGCCTGCACGATGGACCAGCTCGAGCGTCCCGAGGGTCCTGGGTTCTCCGACGTCGTCGCACCGGCCTGAGCCCCGACGCGCGAGGACCCGGCGCGGGCGCCGGGTCCTCGTGGTGCGTGGGTCAGTCCGTGCTCAGTCGGTCGACCGTCGGCGGATCACCGAGGACGTGACGAGCCCGACGGCCAGCGCCAGCAGCAGCGCGGCCGGTACGGCGCCGTCACCCGCCGGCGCGGTGCTCGCGCCCGCGGCCGTGGCCGCGACCACGGTCGGAGCGGCGGCCGTCGCGGCCTGGCCGGTCGTGCCCGGCCTGCCGCCGTCGCCCGGCTTCCCGGCGTCGGACGGCTTGCCCTTCACGACCTCGACCACGACCTTCGCCGTGTCGCTGACGCGGGGGTCGGCCGTCGACGTGCCGATCACCGTGAACGTGTAGCTGCCGGCCTGCGCATTCCGCGGGACGGTGATCACGAGATCGGTGTGGCCGTGCTCGCCGGCCGCCACGGTCACCGGCTCCGCGGTCGCGCTCCAGTCCCACGGCAGCCCGTCGACCGTCACCTCGTAGGTGTCCGTGACGTCACCGGTGTTCTGTACGCCGATGTGCGCCTGACCGGTCTCGCCCGCCCGGATCTCGACCGGGCAGCCCTCGCACGCGACCTCGACGCCGAGCGCCTCCTCCTCGGCGAGCTTCAGGAGGAACAGACCCTCCGCGCGGCCGCTGACGGCGATCGTGCCCGACTCGAAGAACGGGTAGTTGGACCAGGTCCCGTCGAAGTTCGTCCCGTCGTTGCTCGGGAAGGTGTCGAACCACGCCACCTCGGTCATCTCGCCCTCGGCGACGCCGCTGATGTCGGCGACGCGCAGACCGGACGCGTAGTTCGACTGGAAGAGGTGGTCACCGACGACGTAGTTGTTGTGCGTGATCGCCTTCATCGGCTCCGTGTCCGACAGCGGGTTCGGGGGGAGGTAGTCGAAGTGCGGCTTCGGGTTGTCGAGGTCGCGGAGGTCCATCACGATGGTGCGGGTCTCCGGGGCGTCCTCGGGGAACGTCATCTGCGCCAGCTCGTCGTTGACGAACCAGTAGCTCTCGGTCTCGTCGAACCAGCCCTGGTGGGCGTACGCGACGTGCTCGTACACGCTCGTCCCCAACGTGATCGGGGCGGCCGGGTTGGTGACGTCGACGGTGACGATCTTGTTCTCGGCGGCCGTCACGCAGATGTGCTTGCCGTGGTGGTCCTCGTCCGGGCCCTCGTCGTAGACGACGCACTGCGCGTCGTGGACGTAGGCGGCCGGGGACAGGTCGGTCACGGGGCTCCCGGCCGCGCGGGCGGCGGTGCCCGGCCCACCCTCGAGGACGTAGCAGCCGCGGAAGGTGGGGTTCTTGGGATCGTTGATGTCCACCATGTGCAGCCCGGAGAGGCAGTGGTCGGGCGCCACGATGCCGGCGTTGCCGCCGAGGATGTAGGCCATCCCGATCTCCTCGTTGATCTCGAGGTTGTGGGCGGCGGAGGTCAGCTGGTAGCGCGCGTCGAACTCGAACTCCCTCGGCGCGGCCGGGTCGCTCGCGTCGAGCCCGCGGAGCTTCGTGAGGTCGAAGACCGTCATGCCGTGGTTCTCGGACTCGCTCACGATGAACGCGTGGTTGTCGTACACCTTGATGTCGTGCCACACGGCGTGGATCAGGCCGGGGTTGTCGAGCTCGCCGAGGTACACGGGGGCGGTCGGGTCGGTGACGTTGAAGAAGGCGACGCCGTTGGTCTTGCCCATGATCACGTACTCGCCCTCGACCGGGCCCTCGCCGTCGTCGCCGCGGTCGCTCCAGCCCCACAGGTCGGAGATGCCGGCGCTGTTGAACTCCTTCTGGGAGATGAAGCCGAGGAGGTCCACGCCGTCACAGCGGAACGCCGTGTCGCCCGCGAAGCCGTTCTCGCAGGGCTGCCTGGAGGTCGACGGGTAGACGGTCCGCCGGTCGATGAACCTCACCGTGACGGTCTCGCCGGCCTTGACGGCGTCGCGCAGGTCCGCGGCGTCGTCCTGGGTCGCGACCTCGCGGTCGTCGCTCTTGTCGTCGGGCGTGCCGTTGTCGTTCGTCTCCGTGACGCGGATGAGGTCGAGGGCGGGGATGTCGGCCGTGATGGCCGTCGCGTTGCTGCGCGCCTGGACGGTCGGCACCTGCAGGAAGCCCGTCGCCCCCGCCTGCTGCGCGTACTGGACCTTCTGGAAGAACGTCGACGGTGGGCAGACGAGGGCCGCAGCCTGGTCCACGAGCGCGATCTTGCCCTCGACGTCCACGGCCGCGTAGTCCGCCGGCGTGCAGCCGCCCGGGACGTAGGCGAGCTGGAACTCCGGGGTGCCCTCGTCGTCCACGGCGGGCGTGCCGGCCCACTGGTACGCCGCGAGGAACTCGGCGAGGCCGGCAGGACCGCTCAGCACCTCCACGCCGATGCCCTGGCCGTCGGCGTCGCTCTTGTCGACGTTGTGCTCCCCGCGGTGGGCGAAGGCGGCCGGTGGCGCGACCGTCAGGGCGAGCAGCATCGCCATCGCCAGGGTCGTGGCGATGGAGCGCCAGCGGACGTTCGGGGACGTGGTTCCCATAGAAGAGCTCTCCTCGGTCGCGGGGACCGGTGGGGCGACGGCATCGCGGACGGCCGCGACGGGGGCAGACGCGGCAGGGCCGCTGCCGGGGTCCTTCGCCCCCCGCGCGACGGACTCCTCCCGACCGTTCGGACAGCGCGCTCTCGGCCGGGCACGGCGCCGGGCCCTCGAACGGCCGGGGTCCCGCCGCCGGGGGGTCGACGGACCGTGGGTGCGCGCTCCCGGGCGCCGGACGTGGGGCACCGTGGTCCCGACCGAGGAGGCGAGGTGAGCGCGTACCTGGATGCCCGCCGGCAGACGCCCGCCGGCGTGTCCGTCGACGTCCGGCGCGCGCCACGGGCCGAGCCCACGGCCGTGCGTGCGGTCCTGTCCGGGCCGCGGCTCCTCGGGGAGGCCCTCGAGGAGCTGCGCGCCGGTCCGCTGCACGTGTGCCTGCGTCACGGGGCCGTCGAGGTGACCGCGACCGACCGCCAGTCCGCGACCTGGGAGACCGTGGTGGGCGAGGCGGCTGTCTCCGGCCTCGGCACCGGCGCGCCGCGCCGGACCGTGGTCGACGGGGACGCGCTCCGCTCCGCGCTCGACCGGGACGACGAGGTCGAGCTCCGCCTCACCGCCAACGAGGCGCTCGTCCTCGGCGACGTCGTGCTGCCGCCCTCGCTCGAGGTCTTCCCCGAGCCGCCCCGCCCCGGGACGTCCGGCATCCCCCCGCAGCGCCTGAACCTCCCGCCGAGCGGTGGCTGCGAGCTGATCCTCCGCCTCGACGGGCCCACGGTGTGCGTGCCGACCTCGGTGCGGCAGCGGTTCTCGGACCGGCAGGTGTCGTCGGTGTCGCTGTTCGCCCGCGATGACGACTGGTTCATCTCCGGGGTCCGCAACGGCTCGCCCGCGGTCGTGGTCGTCGGCGCCGTCGGCGTCTACTGACCCCTCAGCGGCGCGCCACGTGTCGTCGCTCAGCGGCGCGCCACGTGTCGTCGCTCAG
>JAHWKB010000063.1 GCA_019348115.1 Actinomycetota bacterium
GCGCCGCCAAGGACCGGCTCACCTCGCTCGGCCTCGACCTCACCGAGCACGCCGGTCACGACTACGTCGAGGTCGTGCTCCACTCGGCCGCGGACGAGGCCCTCCTGCGGGACGCCGGCTTCACCTGGGACGTCCGCATCGCCGACATGCTGGCCCGTGAGCTGGAGCGCATCCAGCTGGACGCCGCCTTCGCCGAGGCCAACCCGGTGTCCGAGCTCCCCTCCGGGCAGAACGCCTACCGCGTGCTGGAGGACTTCGGCCGGGAGATCGACGAGCTCGTCGAGGACCACCCCACGCTCGCCAAGCGCATCTCGATCGGCCGGTCGGTGGAGGGTCGCGACCTCATCGGTATCGAGATCGGGCGCGACGTCAACGCCCCTGAGGACGGCCGGCCGGTCTTCCTCATGTTCGGTGCCCACCACGCGCGTGAGTGGCCCTCGGCGGAGCTGCCGATGGAGTTCGCCTACGAGCTCCTGGAGGGCTACGGCAAGGACGAGCGCATCACGCGTGTCCTCAACCGCGGCCGCGCCATCATCGTCCCCGTCTCGAACCCGGACGGCTACGACGCCTCCCGGACGTCCGGCGACATCGTCGACCTCCGCGAGGCCGACCGGGGCGGCCTCGTCTCGATCGTCGCCACGCCGGGCAACGCCTACAAGCGCAAGAACTGCCGGTACATCGACGGGCGGACCCAGCCGGCCGGCACGTGCGTGGTGCCGCCTTCGCCCGGCGGGTTCGGCCTCGGCATCGACCTCAACCGGAACTACGGCGCCCTGTGGGGCGGTCCGGGCACGAGCGGGAACCCGTCGAGCCCCGTCTACCGCGGCCCCGCCCCGTTCTCGGAGCCCGAGACCCAGGCCATCCGCACCCTGATCTCGACCCGCCAGGTGACCACCGTCGTCACGAACCACACCTTCTCGAACCTGATCCTGCGGCCGGTCGGCGTGCAGCCGAGCACCATCGCGCCCGACGGCGACCCGGTCGGCTTCGCGCCGGACGAGTGCTTCACGCACGGCGGGCAGGACATCGGCATGCAGGCGGTCGGGGAGCGGATGGCCGCGCAGAACGGCTACAGCAACCAGTTCGGCTGGGAGCTCTACGACACGACCGGCACCACCGAGGACTACAGCTACAACGCGACCGGTGGCTACGGCTACACCTTCGAGATCGGCGCGCACGAGTTCCACCCGCCCTACGAGGAGGTCGTCGCCGAGTACCTCGGCACCACCGAGGCGGCGACCGGCGTGACCCCCGAGAACGCGGACGATCTCACGACCGAGGCGGCCGACGACTGCGACGGCCACGAGCACGAGCACGACGAGGTCGGGGGCGGGAACCGCGAGGCCTTCCTGATCGCGTTCGAGAACGCCGTCGACGCCGCGACGCACTCGGTCGTCACGGGCGTCGCACCGCGGGGCGCGACGATCACGCTCGAGCGCACCGGCGTCTTCCCCCTCTGGGACGGCTCCAACGTCGCCGACACCGTCGCGACCGCCATGACGGTCCGGGAAGGTGGCCGCTTCGAGTACCACGCCAACCCGTCGACGCGCCCCTTCGTGCAGGCGCGGAAGGTGGCCGTCCTGGGTGGACCGAACGAGACCTTCACGGCCACGGGCTCGACCCCGCCGTTCTCCAGCCAGGACACGCCGTTCACCCTCGAGGAGCCGAGCGACGTGCTCAAGGCGACGATCCGGGTGACCGTCCCGACCGCCGCCGAGATCCTCAAGAACTACGACCTCCACCTGCTGAACGGCAAGGGTGAGGTCGTCGCGTCCGCGACCGAGTGGGCCGTGGCGAACACGCTGACCTGGGCCGGCCCCGGCGGGAAGGGCGTGCCGGCGGGTGACTACACGCTGCGCGCCAGCAACGGCGTCGCGCTGGCGATGGCCTACGAGCTCGAGGCGACCACGCACGACGTCGTCCGCGACCGGAGCGAGCGCCAGTTCGAGCAGTGGACGCTCCGCTGCCGCGTCGACGGCACCCTCGTCGGCGAGTTCGGCGTGAGCGTCGAGCGCGGCGACCGCGTCGACGTCGGGAACGTCTGCGGGCTCAGCAAGGCCGAGGCGCAGAAGCTCGTGGCGGCGCAGAAGAGCCGCCGCGGCTGACGCCGGGATCCGATCGCCGGACGCCCCGCGCACCCGCGCGGGGCGTCCGGCGTTCCGGGGCCCCGGGCTACCAGTCGGTGGGGCGGTAGTCCTTGAGGAACTGGCCCCACACGTGGGTGCCGGTGTTCGCCCCGTCGATGATCGGGTCCACGATCCGCGCCGCGCCGTCGACGATGTCGAGCGGCGGGTGGAAGCGGTGCTCGGCGGTCTTGGCCTCGGCGATGTGGACGGGGTCCTCGTCGGTGACCCAGCCGGTGTCGACCGCGTTCATGTGGATCCCGTCGGCGACGTAGTCCGTGGCTGACGTGCGCGTCATCATGTTGAGCGCGGCCTTCGCCATGTTCGTGTGCGGGTGCTTCGTGGTCTTCCAGCGCCGGTAGAACTGCCCCTCGACGGCCGAGACGTTCACGATGTGCTTGTCGCGCTCGGGCGTGCGGAGCATCAGCGGCTTGAGCTTCGCGTTCAGCACGAACGGCGCGACGGCGTTGACGAGCTGCACCTCGAGGAGCTCGACCGAGGACACCTCGTGCAGCAACAGCCGCCACGAGTTGTGTTCGCGCAGGTCGACCTGCTGGAGGTCCTGGTCGAGCCGCCCGGCGGGGAAGCGCTCGCGGTCGATCTCGGCGTCCTCCGGCAGGAGCGCCGCCTGGGACAGCAGGGCCGGGTCGGTGAGCCCGACGATGTCGCCCGCCGTCTCGGTCAGCACGGGGAGGGTCTCGCCGAGCATGTCGTAGCCGCGCAGGCCCTCGTAGTCGCCGAGGAGCTCCTTCATCGGGCCGGTGAGCTCGCCGAGGAGCGCCTGCTCGCCGGCGAGCATGTGCTCGTAGAACGCCGGCGGCCGGCGCACGGTCTGGCAGGCGTTGTTGATGACGTAGTCGAGCCGGTCGCGCGTGCGGAGCAGGTGCTCGCACAGCGCCTCGATGCTGGGCGTGTGGCGCAGGTCGAGCCCGTAGATCTCGAGCCGGTCGCCCCACTCGTCGAAGTCGGCCTCGCCGGCGTACCGCGCCGCCGCATCGCGGGGGAAGCGGGTGGTGACGATGAGGCTCGCGCCGGCGCGGAGCAGCTTGATGCCGGCCTGGTAGCCGATCTTCACGCGCCCACCGGTGAGGAGGGCGACGCGGCCGCGCAGATCGGCCGTCTCGGTGCGCTTGGCGTAGTTGAAGACCGCGCAGTCCGGGCACAGCTGGTCGTAGAAGTGGTGGACGCGGTCGTAGGTCGTCTTGCAGACGTAGCAGTGCTGCGGCTCCACGACGTCCCGGAACGGCGGGCCGTCCGGGTCTCCGAGCGGCGTGTGGGACACGTCGTGCTGGGCGAACCCGGCCGGTGGGTAGACGTTCGGCGTCGTGAAGACCGGCTGGTCGCGCAGGCGCCGGATGCCCGTGTCGGCGAGGACCTCCTCGGCTTCGCCGATCCGTTCGGCACGCTGGCGCTTGCGGCGCTGCCTGATCTGGCGCCGGCGGAGCTCCACGTCGGGCTGGAACACGTCGCCGGCGGCGTTCTGCAGGTCGTGCAGCTCGTCCTCGGACAACGCGGCCAGCATCGACTCGTCCGCGACGGCGCGCCGCAGGAGCTCCGTGGCGGCCAGCAGGGCGGCGCGCGCGTCGCGGTCGGGGGAGGTGGGGATGGTCGATCCGTTCGAGGGAGGCCGGCGAAGGTACCCCTCGACCTCCGCCCTCCCGCCGGACCGCGACGCATGGCGCCTCCCTCGCGCCCTGGCGGGGGAGGCGGACCCGATCGTGGGGTCAGCGCCAGACGATGGGACGGTCGGTCGCGGCGCCGTAGCGGAAGTCGTGGTGTGCCGCCCCGCCCGCATGGGTGTCGGTCAGGAGCCAGCGGTTGCGGTCGCGGTGGGCGCCCGGTGTCTCGTCGCCGTCGCCGTCCCAGTCGCCGACCAGCGGACGGTCGCCGGCCCGGCCGTAGTGGGAGCGGATGTCGGACTCGCCGGCGCTGTTGTCGTTGCGGAGCAACCAGTGCGCGGTGTCGGTGGACGGGTCCTGGCGGACCACCCCGGCGGTCGTCACGCCGTCGCCGTCCCAGTCGCCGGCGACGGGCACGTCACGCAGCGCCTCCGGCGACATCATCCCGAAGCCGCCCGGCTCGCCGTAGTGGAAGGTGACGTCGGGCTCGCCGGTCGAGTTGTCGTTGCGCAGGCGCCACTCGAAGCGGTCGGGGTCACGCTCGACGCGCACGACGCCGATGGTCTCGACGCCGTCGCCGTCCCAGTCACCGACGACCGGGGTGTCGTAGGTCTCGCGGCTCGTGGCGACGCCGTAGCGCAGCACGATGTCGGCGGGGCCGGCGTCGTTGGTGTTCCGCAGGTACCAGACGAGCGGGATCTCGTCGCGCTCGGAGAACGCGGGGTCCTCCTCGGGGCGGACGACGCCCGGGGTGCGGCTGCCGTCGCCGTCCCAGTCGCCCATCACGTGGAGGGCGTCATCGTTCCCGTAGCCGTACCCACGGTCGGCGGCACCGCCGCCGAGGTCGTCTGAGAGGTACCAGCGGTCGCCGTCACGGACGACGGCCGGCTTCGCGGCCACGTGCTCCTGGCTCGCTGCCGGCGGGGCACCCGAGACGAGGAGACCGAGCGTGGCGCCGAGCGCGACGCCGGTCGCGAGGGCGCCGGAGGTGGTGGGGAGGTGTGCAGCGGTCCGTGCGCGAGCGGTGATGGCGCTCCCTTCGATCGGGTGGAGGGGTTCGCCATCGACCGTACGGAGCGCCGGAACGGCCCGTCGAGACCGGCCCGGCCTCCTTCCGTACACGGTCGCGGTCGTGCGGCCGGTCAGTCGACGCCGCCCGGGCGGTACGCCGGCTCGACGCAGGTGACGGCGCCGCGGTTCGCCGGGTGCCGGTGGGTGAGGTAGTCGCCGCCGTCGCAGACGTCGACGTGCCACCCCGTGAGGAGGAAGTGCGCCTCCTGCCACCCGGCGGCGGGCTCGTCGCGCGGATCGCCGTGCGGGTCGCGCGAGTGCGTCGGCGGCAGGTTGCCGTTCGGCGGCGTGGCGTTGCCGCTGTCCCAGTACACGAGCGCCGAGCCCTGGTGCGGGTAGGCCGCACGGTCCACGAACGGGTCGAGCGCCCAGTGGCGACCCTCGGCCATCCCCTCCATCACGGGGGCGCCGATGGTCGCGGCGTTCACCTCGGCGGCGTGGACGCTCACCTGGTGGTCGCTGTAGGCGATCTGGAGCATCACGTCGTGCGCCGGCGTGTTGGCGTACGGGTCGTCGGTCGTGTGGTGCGCGTAGCCGTTCGACTCCCCCCGGTCCCACAGCATCTGGATCAGCTGCATGCCGAGCTGGCGCTCGAGGGGGTCCTGGTAGGCCGCGTAGTAGGCCTCGCCGTAGTCCCCCTCCCAGTCGACGCTGCGGTTCAGCAGCGTCGAGTAGTTCATGCCGGTGACGCCGAGGATGCCGCGCGAGACGTCGGGCGAGAGGGCCACGATCGGGCCGCCCATGATCCCGCCCTGGCTGTTGCCGTCGTAGAACAGCTGCGTGCCCTCGCCGCGGTCCACGACGAGCAGCTCCTCGCCGCCGTCGTCCCGGAACGCCGGGTCCGACACGAAGCCGCCGGGGTGGACCATGGCGCGACCGACGAAGAGGAAGTTGAGGAAGCCCTGCTGCGCCCGGTCGGGGAGCGACGGGAAGTTCGAGATGTCGCCGAGGATCGTCGCGACCGTCGGGAGGTCGCCGCTGGCCATGCCCCAGAAGTCCGCGCCGCAGCCGGCGAAGCCGAAGCGGCGCGGCCACTCCACGTCCCTGATCTGGCTGCGGGTGCCGAGGAGGCCATGCCCGTAGAGGGTGCCGTAGGACGGCCCGTCGCCCAGCGGCACGTCGCACCGGAACGGCACCTCCACGGTCCGGAGCGCCGGGTTCTGCCGCGGCAACGCGTCGCCGAGCGGGCCGTCGGTGCCGTAGTGGAGCCGCGAGCCGGGGGCCGGCGGATCGAACCGCGGGTTCCCCTCGACGGTGGACTCGGTGTGCTGGGGACGGTCGAGGTAGTTCGGGACCGTGACCAGGCCGTCGATCCGGCGCACCTTCTGCGTGTGCTCGACGCCGCGCGAGTCGGTCCAGGTGTCGGTGCGCTCGGACGTGTCGACGATCTCGAACGCCGGCGCGACGCCGTCGACCTTCCGGTCGCTGAGGTCGCTGTCGCCGAGGATGCGCCCGAAGGCGTCGTCGCGCATCGTCAGCACGCGCTCGGCGAGGTTGCGCTCGCTCGCGACGGTGAAGTCCCACGCGAGGTAGAGGTTGTGCGTGCCGATGCCGTGCTCACGCAACGTCCGGAAGACCTCCTGCAGGTGCTCGGCGCGCGGGCCCGCGGCCTCGCCCTCCCGGTGGGCGAGGAAGGCCGCGCCCGGCTCGAGCTTGTCGCTGTCGGCATCCTTGAGGTTGCGCATCGCGACGATGTAGCGCGCGCCCTCCTCGAAGTTGACCGCGGGCCGGAGGATCAGCGCCTGGCGGTCCTGCGTGGTCGCCCCGAGGACGGCATCGGTCTGCGACCCGGGGTGCTGGTCGAGCTCGGACCAGAACGGGTGCAGCTCGCCGGTCTCGGCGTTGACGATGACGATCGGTGCCTCGCGGTCGAGCGAGAGGTCGATGTCGGCGATGTGGTCGCGGTGGTCGAACCAGCCGGGCTCGTTCAGCGAGATGCCCGCGCTGTGGTCCCGGTCCTGCGTCTCCCACGTGGCGTGGAGGTCGATCCCCGGGACGTGGGTGAGGACGGCCTGGCCGGGCGAGAAGCCGTCGTTGCGGTTCCACTCGGTCGGGTCGACGGGCTTGCCCTCGCCGCCGAGCTCGCCGGCGGTGACGTCCGAGCCGTTGCGCGGCATCGCGCTGGCGTCGAACGCGACGCGGCGACCGGTGTCGCTCGAGTCGTCGGCCACGGTGAACGCGTCGTTGGGGAACGGGAACATGCACAGCGACGGGTCGAGCGGGTCGCAGCCGAGGGCCGCCTGTCCCGCGTCCGGCAGCGCGGCCCCGGCGGGGGCGGCGTCGCCGCCCAGCGGCGCGGCGGCGACGAGCGTGGGGGCGGCGACCGCGAGCACGGTGGCGGCCACGAGGGCACGGAGGGCCATGGCGGAGACCTCGAGGAGGGGGAGGAGCGATCCCCGGGGTCTTCGACGGCCGCACGGTGGGCTCCTGCCCGGCGCGTCCCGTCCGCGCGGTCCTACCGCAGGTGGCGCTCGTGCCAGTCGAGGATCGCCTCGAAGCGCTCGACGCGGTGCTTCGGTGATCCCGACCGGGAGAGCTCGTGGCCCTCGCCGGGGAAGCGCACGAACTCGCTCTCGACGCCGTGCCGGAGGAGCGCCGCGAAGAACTGCTCCGCCTGCTCGATGGGGCAGCGCCAGTCCTCCTCCGAGTGCAGCACGAGGGTCGGGGTGGACACCCCCGACGCGAGGGCGATGGGGCTCGCGAGCCGGTGGGACTCGGCGCCGTCGGCGAGCGACGCCCCGAGGAACATCCGGTCGAAGAACTGCCCGATGTCGGAGGTGCCGGAGAACGACTCCCACTGGAGGAGCCCGCGCTCGACGATGGCCGAGCGGAAGCGGTCGTCGCTCGCGAGGATGCGCGCGACGGCGTAGCCGCCGTAGGAGCCGCCCATGATCCCGAGGCGGTCGGGGTCGATGCGCTCGGAGGTCTCGATCGCGGCGTCCACCGCGGCGCGGAGGTCGAGCATGTCGACCGAGTCGTTGTCCTGCCACGCCCCGACGACGGCGCGCATCCAGTCCCTGCCGCGACCCGAGGAGCCGCGCGGGTTGGTGCCGATGACGGCGTAGCCGGCGGCGGCGTAGACCTGGAACTCGTCGAAGAACGCGAAGCCGTACTGCGCGGTCGGACCGCCATGGATGTTGAGCAGCAGCGGCACCGGACCGTCGCTGTCGGGCGGGAGCAGGACCCACGCGTCGATCTCGACGCCGTCGCGCTCGTAGATGAGGTGCTGCGTCGGGGCGATGTCCACCTCGTCGCGGAACCGGGCGTTGACGTCGCTGACGGTCCGCTCCTCGCCGTCCTCCACCCAGACGAGCTCGCCGGGATCGGACGGGTCGGTGACCGTCAGCGCCAGCGCGGAGCCGTCCGGACGTCCGGCGAGCCCCGTGACGGTCCGGTCGCCGGTCACGACGACCTCGTGCCCCTCGTCGGCCCCGAGGCGGACGACCTGGACGCGGCCGCGGTCCTCGACGCGGACGAGCAGCGCCCCGTCGTCGAGGAAGACGAGGTCCTCGGCGCCGGCGACCGTGCGGTCCAGACCGGCGGTGCGGTCGGTCATCACGTCGTCGACGACCGAGAACACACGCAGTGGCGCGGGCCACGCGAGCGCGTCCTCGAGCCCCACGACGTGGAGCCGGCCGTCGGGCGCGTACGCGAGGCCGGCGAAGTAGCCGACGTCCGCGACCGTGCGCACCTCGCGGGTGTCGAGGTCGAGCTCGAACACCCCCTCCCCCGGCTCGGTGTTGCGGTCCTCGTGGCGCGCCGACAGGAAGGCGATGCGGTCCTCGGTGGGGTGCCACGCCGGGGAGGTCTCGTCGAACTCGCCCGGGGTGAGGAGCTCCTCCTCGCCGGGCTGCCCCTCGCGGCGCACGAGGTAGAGGTGGTCGTGGCGGTCCGCGATCCACCCGCGGTCGTCGCCGCGGTACGGGGTCCGCGTGATCCTGCGGGGCCGGCGCGCGCGCTCGTCGTCGTCGAGGTCCGCGAGCGGCTCGATCCAGGTCCGTCCGACGACCACGAGGCGGTCGCTGTCCGGCGCCCAGGCGAAGCCGACGGCGCCGAGGGGCAGGTCGGTGAGCGGCTGGGCTTCGCCGCCCTCGGTCGGGAGCACCACGAGCTGCGGCTTCGCGCCGTCCTCGGTGCCCTTGCGGAGGAAGGCGAGCCAACGCCCGTCGGGCGACCAGCGCGGCCGGCTGTCCCCCGGGCCGTGCGTGAGCACGCGCGTGTCCGTCCCGTCCCAGAGGTGGAGCCGCGAGACGTAACGGTCGTCGTCGAGGTCGAGACCGGTCACGACGAACGCGACACGTCGCCCGTCCGGGTGGAGCTGCGGGTCCGCGGGGGTGCGGAGGAGCGGCAGGTCTTCGGGGCGCACGGAGGTCCTTCACGGGTCGCTCGAGGTCGAGCGAACCTAGCCGGTCCCTCCCCCGTGGCCCGTCGCCGGACGGACGGTCTCAGGCGCTGATGCCGCGCTCGCACAGGGCGCTCTCGAGCTTGCGCTTGATGCGCTGGAGCGCGTTGTCGATCGACTTCACGTGCCGGCCCAGGCGCTCGGCGATCTCCTGGTAGCTGCGGCCCTCGACGTAGAGCATGAGGACGTCCGCCTCGAGGTCGGACAGGACCTCGTCGAAGGTGTCGCGCAGCTCGCGCAGCGCGTCGGAGGCGACGAGCTGGTCGAGCGGGTCGGTCTCGTCCTCGCACGCGATCGTGTCGCCGAGGGTGCGGTCGGGGTCGTCGCCCTGGGGGCGGTCGAACGAGACGTAGGAGTTGAGGGGGGTGTGCTTCTGCCGCGTGGCCGTCTTGATGGCCGTCAGGATCTGGCGCGTGATGCAGAGCTCGGCGAAGGAGCGGAACGACGCCCCGTGCTCGGCGGCGTAGTCGCGGATGGCCTTGTAGAGGCCGATCATCCCCTCCTGGATGATGTCCTCGCGGTCGCCGCCGACCAGGAAGTACGACCGGGCCTTGGCGCGGGCGAAGCGGCGGTAGCGGTCGAGGAGCTCGGCCAGCGCACGTTCGTCACCGCCACGGACCCGCTCGACGAGCTCCTCGTCGCCGAGATCGGCGTGGGCGTCTGCGTCGACGAGGCGGAGGGGAAGGGTCCGGTGGGCCGAAGCCGTCCTGGGGTGGGCCATGCACGTCTCCCTGGCTACGGGGAGAGGGCGGTCCCGTAACCGTTCGTTCCCCTCAACGATGGGCACCGCGCCGGGTCACGGAACGGACCGTGATACGGACATCTCGGAGGAACTGGTCACGCCCCGCGGCGCGTCCTACCGGGTCCCGTCCGTGCCGTTCCGTCGCCGAAGGATCTCGTAGAGGGCTACCGCCCCAGCGACCGACGCGTTCAGGGACCCGACACGTCCTCTCATCGGGAGGTTCACGAGCGAGTCACATGCTACCTGACTCAACCTGGCTAGTCCCCGGCCCTCACTTCCGACCACCACCGCGACCGGTTGGTCGAGCAACGGACAGTCGTAGAGCGACTGCGGAGCGTCCGCATCCAGCCCCACGGACCACACGCCGAGGCGCTGGAGGTCCTTCAGAGCGCGCACGAGGTTCGGTACGCGCACGAGCGGCAGGTGCGCGAGGGCCCCGGCCGCGGCCTTCTCGGAGGTCGCGGTGACCCCCGCCGCGCGCCGCGACGGCACGATCAGGCCGTGCGCTCCCACGGCTTCCGCGGTCCGGGCGATGGAACCGAGGTTGTGCGGGTCGGTGACCCCGTCCAGCGCCACGAGGAGCGGCTCCTCGCCCCGTGCCCGGGCGCGCTCGACGACCTCGTCCAGGCCGGCGTACGGGAACGGCGGCGCGGTGGCGACGATCCCCTGGTGCACCAGCCCCTCGGCGAGCTCGTCGATCGCCGTGCGGTCGACCTGGCGCACGGGCACCCGTCGCTCGGCGGCGAGGGCGAGGACCTCGTCGAGGACGTCGGAGGCCTCGCGTCCCGCCGCGACGTGGACCGCACGGACGGCGCGACCCGCCCGCAGGAGCTCACGGACGGGATGGAGCCCCACGACGACGCGCTCGCGCTCCTCGCTCCGCCCCCCGCCGCGGCCACCACGTCCGCCGCCGCGTCCTCCGCCGCCGCCCCCGCCCGCGCCGCGCGAGTTCACGAGGTGGCGTACCAGCGCACCCCGCCGGGACGGTCCTCGACGACGACACCGACCGCCGCCAGCTGGTCGCGGATCCGGTCCGACGTCGCGAAGTCCTTCTCGGCGCGTGCCGCCGCGCGCTCCTCGAGGAGCTGCTCCACGAGCGGGGCGAGACGCTCGCCACGGACCCGGTCGGCCTCGACCGACCCGCCGAGGTCGAGGCCGAGCACCTCGTCCGCCAGCTCCGTCAGCGTGTCGGCGAGCCCACGGACCGCCGCGAGGGCGTCCGCGTCGCCGGCCTCGGCGTGCTTCAGCCGGTCGTAGCCGTCCGAGACCAGGTCGTGCAGCGCCGCGACCGCCTTCGGGGCGTTGAGGTCGTCGTCCATCGCCG
>JAHWKB010000064.1 GCA_019348115.1 Actinomycetota bacterium
CATCATCACGATCGAGAACATGGACAAGTTCTTCGGTGACTTCCAGGCGCTGAAGGACATCAACCTGGTCGTCGGCAAGCAGGAGGTCGTGGTCGTCATCGGCCCGTCGGGCTCCGGGAAGTCGACGCTGATCCGCTGCATCAACCACCTCGAGAAGCACGACAAGGGTCGCATCGTCGTCGACGGGACGGAGCTGTCCGGCGACGTCCGCAACATCCAGGAGATCCGCCGCGAGTGCGGGATGGTCTTCCAGAGCTTCAACCTCTTCCCGCACCTGACGGTGAAGGAGAACGTCACCCTCGCGCCGCGCCAGGTCCGCAAGTGGCCCAAGGCGAAGGCGGACGAGGAGGCCATGAAGCAGCTCACCAACGTCAAGATCCCGGAGCAGGCCGACAAGTACCCGGGCCAGCTCTCGGGCGGCCAGCAGCAGCGCGTCGCCATCGCCCGGTCGCTCGCCATGCAGCCCAAGGTGATGCTCTTCGACGAGCCCACGTCCGCCCTCGACCCGGAGATGATCAAGGAGGTGCTCGACACGATGGTCGAGCTCGCCGAGTCCGGGATGACGATGGTCGTCGTCACCCACGAGATGGGCTTCGCCCGTGCGGTGGCGGACCGGGTGGTGTTCATGTCCGACGGCGAGATCGTCGAGGTCGGCACCCCCGAGCACTTCTTCACCGATCCGCAGGAGGACCGCACGAAGCTCTTCCTGTCGCAGATCCTCTGAACGAGCGCGACCGGCCGACGGTCGTCCGCGAGATCGCCGAGATCGAGCGCTACCTCGTCGACGTCCCGCCTCACTCCGGGGGCGGGCACCGCGACGCCCTGATCGACCGGCTCACCGAGCTCCGCCGGGAGCTGGCGCGCATCGAGGCGGCCGCGTCGGACGGGGACTGAGCGGTTCCGGCCGGGGAGTTCCCGCCGGGCGGCCGGTGGTGCGGAGCCGCGCAGCGGCGAGCACGCACGGCGCCACGGCGCCGTCAGGCGGCGTGCCCGACACGCGTCCACGCGTCGGTGCGGAGGCGCCATACGAGCGAGACGAACCGGACGAGCATCATCGCCTCGAGCGCGACCCAGAGGCCGAGGACGCCGGTCCCGAGCGACGCGGCGAGCTGCGCCCCCACGGCGGCGACGGCGGCGGCCGCGAGCGTCCAGGTGCGCAGGTACGCGAAGTCGCCGGCGCCCATGAAGACGCCGTCGAGCACGAAGACCGTGCCGTTCAGCACGTGCCCGAGCGAGGCCAGCCACCACGCGGTCGCGACCGCCGCGAGGATCGTCGGCTCGTCGGTGAGCAGCCGCGGGACGGGATCGGCGAGGAGCAGGAGGAGGCCCGCCACGACGATGCCGCCGACGACGCCCCACCCGATGAGCGCCCGTGCGGTCGCCCGCGCCTCGTCGCGGTCGCCGGCCCCGAGGGCGTTGCCGACCATGGCCTGGGCCGCGATGGCGAAGCCGTCCATCAGGAAGCTCACCATGATCCAGACCTGCCACAGGACCTGGTGGGCCGCCGCGGTGACGGCGCTCATCCGTGCCGCCGCAGCGGTGATGAGGAACAGGCCGAGGAGCAGCCCGCCGGTGCGGAGGAACAGGTCCCGGCTGACCACGACGAGGCTCGCGAGCTCCGCCGGCCCAGGGCGACCGTGCCCGACGAGCGGCAGGCGGGCGCGACGGAGGAGGACCGTGAACAGGAGCACGACCAGGACCTCGGCGGCGACGGTGCCCCAGGCCGCCCCGTCGATGCCCCACCCCCACCGGAGGACGAGGAGGACGGTGAGGCCGGCGTTCACGACGTTGGCGGCCGCGACGATCCAGAGCGGCGTCGTCGTGTCCGCGATGCCACGGAAGGCGCCGTGCCCGACGTAGCCGAGGAGCAGGAACGGGATCCCGAACGCGCGGATGCGGAGGTAGCTCGCCGACGGGTCGACGAGGTCCGGCACGGCGCCCGAGAGGCGGATGAGCGGCTCGGCGAGGAGGAACACCGCCGCACCGACCAGGAGACCCAGCACGAGCGCGACCTGGCCGGCGTGGCTCACGCGTCGTCCGGCGGCGTCGGGATCGCCGGCGCCGGCGGCACGCGCGACCGCGGCCGTGGTCCCGTAGACGAGGAAGTTGAAGATCCAGCTGACGGCGGCGAGCACCGCGACGGCGAGGCCGAGCGCACCGAGCTGCTCGGCGCCGAGCCGTCCCACCACCGCGGTGTCGACGAACCCGAGGAGGGGGTCGGCGACCAGCGTGCCGGTGGCGGGGATCGCCAGCGCCAGGATCCGGCGGTGGCGCTGCCACGCCGTCCGGGGTGGGGGTGCCGGTGCCGTCACGGCATCACAGCGTGCGGTCCCGCGGGATCCTCCAGCGCCGGCGGAAGGCACGCTCGGCGTCGGCGAACGCGTCGAGCGGCGCGACGACGTCCTCGACGGCGCCGAGGAGCTCCTCGAGCTCACCGGTCGTGGCGGCCACCTCGCGCACGACCGGGATCGCCACCTGGGACTCGTGGAGGGCGTCGTGGCAGTCCTCCCACTCGCCGGCGAGCTCCTCGAGTCGCCAGCGGTCCATCCAGCCCCGCGCGTCGTCGATCGCACGCGCGAGGGCGTCGAGCCCGACACCGATCGGGGCGGGCTCGACGCGACCGGTGGGGAGGGTCCCGAGGAGCAGCCGGCGGCCACCCTCGATCACCTCGGCACAGTCGAGGAACGCCCACCACGCGTCGTGGTAGGCGTCCGGGAGGGGCAGCTTCTTCGAGAACATCGTGCGGGACCGTACCGCCGTGGGCACGGCCCCCCGCGAGCGTCCCACTACAGGCGGCCGATGAGATCCATCGGGGCGTCGACGACGTCGGAGGCGCCCCGGATCCTGAGCTCCTCGGCCCCGAACCCGCCCGTGCGGACGCCGATGCTGCGCGCGCCGGCGCGCACGGCCGCCTCACAGTCCCACGGCGAGTCGCCCACCATGACGACGTCGTCGGAGACGACCGGCAGCTGGGCGTAGGCGGCGTGGAGCAGGTCCGGCGCGGGCTTCGACGAGCCGACGCTGTCGCTGTCGGACACGGTGAGGTCCTCCCGTCCGAGCGCGGCCAGGAGCGCCTCCCGCTCCGGCTCCCCCGCCGACGTCGCGACGAGGAACGGCACCTCGCGACGCTCGAGGTCCTCGAGGAGCTCGCGGGCGCCGTGGGTCGGTCGGAGCTCGTCGGTGCGGTCGAGGAAGCGCTCGAGGTGGCCCTGCTTCAGCGACGCGTACTCGTCCTCGTCGGGTGCGCCGCCGAGCAGCCACGGGAGGTTGCGGTCGGAGCCCATCCCGATGCTGCGGTGGATCCGCCACATCGCGACGTCGTGGCCGTGGTCGCGGAGCGACGCGCTCCACGCCAGGACGTGCAGGTAGACGGAGTCGACCAGGGTCCCGTCGAGGTCGAGCAGGACCGCCGGTTCACCGGGATCACGCATCCGGGGTGCCGGTGCGGTGGATGAGCTCCTTCAGGAGCGGGTCGAGGTCGGCCCACAGGCCGTCGATGTCGATCCACGTCCCGTCGTCCGGCAGGCGGGTCGCGGCCGCGGCGACGTCAGGCTCGTCCACGGCCTCGGCGGCGGCCTCGACCTCGCCGGAGGTCACGGGGAAGTGCAGCTCGGTCATCAGCTTCGAGCGGACCTCGGCGATGCGATCGGCGTCCAACTGCTGCTCCTCTGCTCTGGGCGTCGCCGTCCAGCGTCGTGTGCGCCGGCGCCGGGCGCTCCGCCTGCCCCCGACCGATGGGTCAGCGGGTGCGGGGACGGCCCGGGGGCCCCTCCTGCCCCTTCCCGGTCGCCTGCTGGACGCTGCGGCTGGGGTCGCCCCGGACGACATGGCGACGCCGTTGCCAGTCCCAGGCGGTGGCGCCGCGGGCGGCGGCGGCGCGGCGCACCCAGCGTCGGAGGAGCACGAGCCCGACACCGACCGGGATACCGACGGCGACGCCGGTGCCCCCCGACGCGCCGAGGAACGCAGCCGCCCACCACCCGAGGACCGGGACGCCGAGGACGATGCCGAGGACGATCGCGCGCTCGAGCAGCCCCTCGCGCCGGCGACGTCGCTGCTCCGCCCGCTCGAGCGCCTCGTAGCGCGCGGCGAAGCGGGCACCGCGGTCGGTCAGCGCCGCCCGGGCGGCCATCCTCGCCGCGCGGTCGCCCAGCGGCCGCGTGGGTCCGCGGGAGGTGTCGGGTACCCGGTCGTCGTCCACATCCCCTCCTTGGGCGTCGAGTCTGCCCGCTACCCTCGTGGTGTGCGGCCCGGAGTCCCGGCCCCGCGTCCCCCACGCCGCCGCGCCCTCTTCGGGCGACGCAGTCGCGACCAGGGACGATGATGCGACCGACCCTCCCCGCTCTCACGGCCCACCCGTTCCTCGACGCCGCACGCGAGCGTGTGCTCGTGTTCGACGGCGCGATGGGGACGTCGATCCAGGACCGCGATCTCGGTCCCGACGACTTCGGTGGGCCGGAGCTCGAGGGCTGCAACGAGGTGCTCGTCCGCACGCGGCCGGCGCTGCTGGAGGAGCTCCACGCCGAGTTCCTCGAGGTCGGCTGCGACGCGATCGAGACCGACACGTTCGGCGGGGCCCCGTGGGTGCTCGACGAGTACGGCCTCGGGGACGACGCCGAGGAGCTCAACCGGCTCGCGGCGGAGATCGCGCGACGTGCGGCCGACCGCTTCTCGACGCCCGAGAAGCCGCGGTTCGTCATCGGCTCGATCGGTCCGGGGACGCGCTCGCCGACGCTCAGCCTCGGCAAGGACCCGGCGACGACGAAGGACTTCATCGACGTCGCGACGATGGAGGACGGCTACCGACGCCAGGTGCGCGGCCTCCTCGACGGCGGCTCGGACGCGCTGATCATCGAGACCTGCTTCGACCTGCTCCAGATCAAGGCGGCCGTCGCGGCCGCGAACGACGTGTTCGTCGAGCGCGGCGCGCGGGTGCCGATCATCGTGTCGTTCACGGTCGAGAAGGACATCAACACGATGCTCCTCGGCACCGAGCCGGCGGCCGCGATCGCCGCGCTCGACCCGCTCGCGATCGACGTCATCGGGATGAACTGCGCGACCGGTCCCGAGGACATGCGCGAGCACGTGCGCACGCTGTCGCGCCAGTCCCGCAAGCCGATCTGCGTCATCCCGAACGCGGGCATCCCCCACCTCGAGGACGGGCGCACGATCTACCCGCTCGAGCCGGCCGGCCTCGCCGAGGCGCAGCGCGAGTTCGTGACCGAGTTCGGGATCTCGATCGTCGGCGGCTGCTGCGGCACGACACCGGAGCACCTGCGCCAGCTCGTCGCCGCGGTCGACGGCATCACGCCCCGGGACCGCACCGCGGAGCTCGAGTTCCAGCCGTCGCTGGCGTCGCTGTACACCGCGGTGCCGATCGCGCAGGACACGTCGTTCCTCGTCATCGGCGAGCGCGCCAACGCCAACGGCTCGAAGGCGTTCAAGGAGATGCTCCTCGCCGAGGACTGGGAGCAGATGGTCGCGCTCGCGAAGTCCCAGACGCGCGAGGGCGCGCACGTGCTCGACGTGTGCGTGGACTACGTCGGCCGCGACGGCGTGCCCGACATGATCGAGGTCGTCGACCGCTACGCGACCCAGTCGACCCTGCCGCTCGTCATCGACTCGACCGAGGTCGCGGTCATCGAGGCGGCGCTCGTCCGCATCGGCGGGCGGGCGGTCATCAACTCGGTGAACCTCGAGGACGGCCGCAACAAGGTCGACGTGCTGCTGCCGCTGGCCAAGCGGTACGGCGCCGCCGTGGTCGTCCTCGCCATCGACGAGGAGGGCCAGGCCCGCACCGCCGACTGGAAGGTCGACGTGTGCAAGCGCATCGCGACGATGGCGATCGACGAGTACGGCATGGAGGCCGGCGACCTCATCTTCGACTGCCTCACGTTCCCGCTCGGCTCCGGCCAGGAGGACCTGCGGAAGGACGGCATGGAGACGCTCGAGGCGATCGAGCGGGTCAAGCGCGAGATCCCCGGCTGCTACACGACCCTCGGCGTGTCGAACGTCTCGTTCGGCCTCGCGCCGGCGGCGCGCCAGGTCCTCAACTCGGTGTTCCTCCAGATGGCGGTGGAGCGGGGCCTCGACTCCGCGATCGTCCACCCCGGCAAGATCCTGCCGCTGCACCGCATCCCGGACGAGCACGTCGCCGTCGCCCGCGACCTCATCGAGGACAACCGCGGGGGGGCGGGCCTCGGTGGCACCGCGCCGGCGGACTACGACCCGCTCCACCGCCTGATGGAGCTGTTCGAGGGCGCCACCGAGGCGAAGGCCAGCGCCGAGGAGCTCGCGAGCCTCCCGATCGAGGAGCGCCTCAGCCGACGCATCATCGACGGCGACCGCGACGGGCTCGAGGACGACCTCGACGCGGCGATGGCGGCCGGCCACCCCGCGCTCACGATCGTGAACGAGTTCCTCCTCGGCGGCATGAAGGTCGTCGGCGAGCTGTTCGGCTCCGGCCAGATGCAGCTGCCGTTCGTGCTGCAGAGCGCCGAGGTCATGAAGACCGCCGTCGCGCACCTCGAGCCGCACATGGAGAAGGTCGAGGGCCAGGAGGGCAAGGGCAAGATCGTGCTCGCCACGGTCAAGGGCGACGTCCACGACATCGGCAAGAACCTCGTCGACATCATCCTCCGCAACAACGGCTACGAGACCATCAACCTCGGGATCAAGCAGCCGATCGACGCGATCCTCGCCGCGGCCGAGTCGGAGCGTGCCGACGCCATCGGGCTGTCGGGGTTGCTCGTGAAGTCGACGGTCGTGATGCGCGACAACCTCGAGGAGATGAACAAGCGCGACCTCGCCGGCTACCCGGTCCTGCTGGGGGGCGCGGCGCTGACCCGCAGCTACGTCGAGGACGACCTGCGGTCGATGTACGCCGGCGACGTCTTCTACTGCAAGGACGCGTTCGAAGGCCTGCGTGTCCTGAACGACGTGATGGCGGCGCGCAAGGCCGGCGTCGCGCTCCCGGACGAGCTCGTGGGGCGCAAGGAGAAGCGCCGGCCGACGAGGACCCGTCGGGAGGAGGCGCCGCCGCGCGTCGACCGGCAGGGTCGCCCGAAGAGCGACGTCGCGCAGGACGTCCCGGTGCCCACCCCGCCGTTCTGGGGCCAGCGCGTCGTCCGCGGCATCAACGTCGACGACGTGTGGCCACTGATCAACGAGGTGGCGCTGTTCCGCAACCAGTGGGGGTTCACCCCTGGCGACCGCAGCCCGGACGAGTACCGCGCGTTCCTCGACGACCACGCGCGGCCGGTCCTGCGGGAGTGGGTCGAGCGTGCCCACCGCGAGCGCATCCTGTCGCCGTCGGTCGTCTACGGCTACTACCCCGCCAACAGCGACGGCGACGACCTCGTCGTGTGGCACCCGGACGCGCCGCTCGACAAGGAGCTCGTCCGCTTCACGTTCCCGCGCCAGACCCGCGGCCGCTTCCTCGCGATCGCGGACTTCTTCCGCGACGTCGACACCGGCGTGCCGGACGTCCTGCCGCTCCACTGCGTCACGATGGGCCGGCGGATCAGCGAGGTGGCGGCGGCGCTGTTCGCCGAGGACCGCTACCAGGACTACCTCTACGCCCACGGCTTCGGGGTCGAGATGGCTGAGGCGCTCGCCGAGCTGTGGCACCGGCGCATCCGCGAGGAGCTCGGCATCGCCGGCGAGGACGCGGAGACGAAGGAGGGCTGGTTCCGTCAGGAGTACCGCGGGTCGCGCTACTCGTTCGGGTACGCCGCCTGCCCCGACCTCGAGGACCAGCGCAAGCTCGCGCGGCTGATCGACGTGTCCGAGATCGGGGTGGAGGTCACCGACGAGTTCATGCTCGACCCCGAGCAGTCCACCTCCGCGATCGTCGTCCACCATCCGGAGGCGAAGTACTTCAACGCCAGGTGAGCACGCGGCTGCTTCGCCGAGGACGGGTGGACGCCATCGGATCCGTCCACCATCCGGAGGCGTCGCCCGAACAGGGCGCCATCGTGGAAGTACTTCAACGCGCGGTGAGGAGCGGGCGGCGGTGCTTGACTCGCCGGGCGCCCGGCCGACCAGACACCTGAGCCGACCGGCCGACGCGAGGGAGGGCCGAGGTGTCGCTGCGCACACGCGCGTTCCTCGTCGTCGGCGGTGCCGTCCTCCTCGCGCTGGTGATGTTCGGCGTGATCGCCCAAGCCGTGGTGGTCGCGGGCTTCGCCGATCTCGAGGAGGCGGACGCCGCGGAACGGCTCCAGCGCATCACCTCGGCGCTGGAGGCCGACCTCGAGGGCCAGCTCGCGATCACGCGCTCCTACGCGGAGGAGCCGGACGCCGCGCTCGTCCTCCGGGGCATGCGGGAGGCGCTCTACCCGTGGCGGGGGACCCCGGTGGAGCTGCGACACGCGGACATCGACGCCATCCTCCTCCTCGACGGCCTCGGCCGGCCCGTCCTGACGCTCACCGACGGCTCGCCACTGCCGGCCGCGCTCGAGCGACGGCTCCGGGACAACACGTTGCGCGTGTCCGAGACGGGGGCCTCGCACGTCAGCGGCCTCGTCACCTCCGAGGCCGGGGTCGCCGCGTTCGTGTCCCACCAGGTCCGCGCGGACGCGGCGGTGCCACTCGGGACCGTCGTGTCGGTGCGGCAGGTCGACGCGAGCTACCGCGAGCGGCTGTCCGGGCGGGCCTTCGTCGACGCCACGCTCGCGCCGGTGGCCGACCGCGGCTTCCGCATGTCGCCGGCACCCTGGACGCCGGAGGGCGCCCGCACGGTCGAGAACGACGACGTCGTGCACGCGACCGCCTACCTCACCGATCCGGCCGGCTGGTACACGGTCGAGGTCTCGACCGAGGTGCCGCGCGCCATCGCGGCCGCCGGGCGCGAGGCCGCAGAGCGGCTGTTCCTCCTGATACTCGTCGCGACCCTGGTGGCCGGTGGGCTGCTGCTCCTGTGGTTCGAGCGGCGGCTCCTGTCCCGCCTCGCGCGGCTGACGGACCTCGTGACCCGCTCCGAGACGCGCGACCGGCCCGTCGTCTCGCTCGAGGGCTCCGACGAGCTGTCCTCCCTCGCCGAGCGCATCGAGCGCACGCTGGGCTCGCTCGAGCTGGCCCAGGAGGCGCTGCGCCGGTCCAACGCCGAGCTCGCGGTCGCCAGCCGGATGAAGGACGACTTCGTCTCGATGGTCTCGCACGAGTTCCGCACGCCGCTGACGTCGATCCGCGGCTACGCGGAGACGATGCTCCGCTACGCCGACGAGCTCGGACCCGACAAGCGCGAGCGGTTCACCGAGCGCATCACGGCCCAGACGCGCGTCCTCGAGCGCATGGTCGACGACCTCCTGACGCTCGCGCAGTCACGTGAGGGGACGGTGCGCGCGTTCCCCGAGGAGGTCACGCTCGTCGGTGCCGTGGAGGACGCCCTGCGCGACCTCGACGACCCGTCCATCGTCGTGGTCGAGGTGGACGGATCGCTCGTCGTCCACGCCGACCGCGACCACGTGCGCCGCATCCTCATCAACTACATCGAGAACGCGCGCAAGTACGGCCAGGCCCCCGTCCACATCCAGGCCGAGGCTTCGACGGCCGGGGTCGAGGTCCGTGTCCGCGACCACGGGCCGGGGGTCCCCTCCGAGTTCGTCCCCGCGCTCTTCGACCGCTTCAGCCAGGCGAGCGTCGGGACCAAGCGGACGGCACGGGGGGTCGGGCTCGGCCTCTCGATCGTCCGGACCCTCGCCACCGTCAACGACGGCGACGTCTGGTACGAGCCTGCCGCCCCGGGCGCGGTCTTCGGGGTCCGCCTCCCGGCCGGTGCGTCCGGGTCGCCGGCGGTCGCCGACGCCGGTGCGGAGCGCCTGGCGGTCCCGACGGCCTGACCGTTCGACGGTCGGGGGACCCCGGCGGGTCGGCACACTGGGACGTCACGCGACCCAGGAGCTCCCCGTGGACCTGAAGACCGCGATCGCCGCGACCCCGATGCTGCGCAAGGCCTGGCGCGTCGTGCCCGGACCGCTCAAGGTCCCGGTGCTGCTCGCCGGGGGCGCCTACGCCGTCTACTACATGGTGAGCGGCAAGGGGAACGAGGCCGAGGCCGAGGCGGCCGCGGAGGGCCGCGACATCACCGACGACCGCGCCTGACACGCGGATCGGAGCAGCGGACCTCAGGATCCTGAGGTCCGCTGCTCCGATGGCGGTCGTGTCCGGGCCTCAGGTCCCCTGGTGGGCCTGCTGGGCGCCCTCGTGGCCGGCGGCCTCGCGGCGCTTCTCGGCGGCCTCGCGCTCGAGCCGCTCGGCCTCCTCGGACTTCTGGGCCTTCTTCTGCTGCTCCTCGCCCTCGCGGCGGAGCTCCTGCGAGCCGGTGACCTCGCCGGCCGCCTCCTTGGCGACGCCCTTGATCTTCTCGGACATCTGATCGCTCATCCTGGTCCCTCCTGAAGAGCGCGCGCGGCGGCCACGGCGGCCGCCGCGCGGTGTGCTCACTGGTGCTTCTTCTCCGCACCCTCGTGGCCCTGGGCCTCGGCCTTCTTCTCCGCTGCCTCGTCGGTCAGGCGGTCGGCCTCCTGCTCCTTCTGCGCCTTCTGCTGCTGGTGCTCGCCTTCCTTGGCCAGCTCGTCGGACCCGGTCGCCTTGCCCGCGACCTCCTTGGCGGTGCCCTTGGCCTTCTCCATCGTGCTGTCGTTGTCTGCCATGTCGTGCTCCTCCGGTCGTTCGGTAAGGGGTCGTGCCCGCAGTGGCGGGCGTGGACACAGAGGTACCCCCGACCCGGCCGCACCACCGGGCACCGATGCGGCCGGGCGGCGGTGCCTCCGTAGGCTCGCCGGCAGGCCCCGACCGTCAGGACAGGGAAGCGATGACGAGCTCGCACGAGACCCCGCCGGCGACCCTGGACACCACGCTGGAGCTGACGCCCGGCGACTGGCCGTCACGCGAGGTGTACTTCCTGATGACGGGGCTCGTGATCCCGCGGCCGATCGCCTGGGTGTCCACGGTGGACGCGGAAGGACGGCGGAACCTCGCTCCGCACAGCTACTTCAACGTCGTCGCGCACGAGCCGCCACACGTGGTGTTCAGCTCCTCCGGGGTCAAGGACACGCTCCGCAACGTGCGTGCCACCGGCGAGTTCGTCGTGAACCTCGTGACGATGGACGTCGTCGAGGCCATGAACTTCACCGCCACCGACTTCCCCTCCGACGAGGACGAGTTCGGCTGGGCGGAGGTCACGCCCGTCCCGTCCCGCACCGTCGCGCCGGCCCGCGTGGCCGAGGCGCGGGCGCACCTCGAGTGCCGCGTGGTCGAGACCGTCGCCGCCGGCA
>JAHWKB010000248.1 GCA_019348115.1 Actinomycetota bacterium
TGGCGGTGACGATCGGCTGGTGGACCATCGACGTCGCCGACGCGCCGGCACTGGCGCCCTTCTACGAGGAGCTCCTGGGCTGGACCCGGCTCTTCGACGATCCCGACGAGGGCATCGCCCTCGTGCCGCCCGGCGACCTCGTGTGGGGTCGCGGCCTGCTGCTCTACATGGAGCACGCGACGGGGCCGAAGCGCACCAAGAACCCCGCCCACCTCGACCTCCGCCCCGCCGACCAGGCGGCGGAGGTGGCCCGGGCGCTGTCGCTCGGCGCCACCCGGGTCGACGTCGGCCAGGGCGAGGTCGCCTGGGAGGTCCTCGCCGATCCGGAGGGTCACGAGTTCTGCATCCTCGCCGCCGACGGGTCGGTGACCGACGGGCTGGCGGTCGACTCGTGGGCGCTCGACGTCACCGACCTCGAGCGGGCGACGGCGTTCTGGAGCCGCCTCCTCGGCTGGGACGTGACCGTCCACGACGGCGGCGCGTACACGGAGCTCACCGACCCGTCCGGCGGTGCCTACGCGCTCGATCTGCTCGTGACGACGGACGCGCGCGACACGAAGAACCGCGTGCACCCCGATCTCCTGCCGTCGGGGGAGGAGGACGACGACGAGGCACGGCCGCGCGAGGTCGAGCGCGCGTTGTCACTCGGGGCGACCCGGGTGGACATCGGGCAGGGGGACACCAGCTGGGACGTCCTGGCCGACCCCGAGGGGAACGAGTTCTGCATCCTCCGTCCGCGCGGCTGGTCGCCCACCGCGTGACCCGGCAGCGAGGCTGGCTGGTCGCCTGCGTCGTCCTGGCGGCGACCGGCTGCGGTCCCGGCGCCGGCACGACGCCGGCGCCGTCCGCGCCGCCGAGCCCGGTGCCGACGGTGACGGCCACGCCCACGCCGGCGCCACGCCCGAGGCCGTCGCCCTCCCCGCCGTCCCCGGCTCCGGCCGCGTACGGACCGCTGGTGCTGACCCCGGGCGATGCGGACGGTCCGACCGGGTCCATCGAGGGCCCCGACGGCGTCCGCACCTTCCACGTCCGCCTGCCTGACGCCCCCGCGCCGGGCGCGCCGCTGCTCGTCGCGCTCCACGGGTTCACCCAGGGCAGCACCGGGTTCGAGAGCTACACCGGCCTCGCCGAGGCCGCGGCCGCCCGCGGCATCGTGACGGTCCTGCCGGACGGGATCGAGGATTCGTGGAACGGCGGTTCCTCGTGCTGCCCGCCGGCGACCCGTCGCGGCGTGGACGACGTCGGTTTCCTCCGCGCCCTGACCGCGGGCCTGCAGGCCGAGCTGGACCTCGACCAGGAGCGGACGTGGGCCGTCGGGTTCTCGAACGGCGGCTTCCTCGCGCTCCGCACGGCGTGCGAGGCGCCGGAGGTCTTCGCGGCCGTGGTCTCGCACGCCGGCACGATGGATCTCGCCTGCGAGCCGGAGCAGCCGGTGTCGGTCCTGCTGTCCCACGGGGACCGCGACGGCCTCATCCCGTTCGACGGTGGCCGGGGCCCGGTGAGCCCGCAGGCCGCCGGCCGCGGCGCCCGGGACGTCTTCGCCGCGTGGCGCGAGCTCGACGGCTGTCCCGAGCCGACACCGCGGCGCTCCCGCGCCGACGAGGAGCTCCTCGCGACCCCCTGCGACGACGGGACGGCCGTCGGCCTCGCCGTCTGGGCCGGCGTCGGGCACGTGTGGCCCTCTCATCTCAACGCGCTCCTCCTCGACTGGCTCGAGGAGGACGCCGCCCGCCGCCCCTGAGCCCGGCGGGGTCGGCGGTACCGTCGCCGGCGAGGCGAGGGAGGCGAGGTGGATCGGCGGACGGTGCTCACCGGCGGCGCGGCCGCGCTCCTCGGTGCGATCGGGGTCGGGCGCGTGCTGACGCAGGCATCCGCGCCGGCGACGACGGCGCTCCCGCCCGCGGATCCGACGACGCGCCCGTCGCCGGCCACGCCGTCGCCGGCGGTCCCGTCCCCGCCCCCGTCGCCCCCGACCGAGCCGTCGCCCGGCACCTCCCCCTCGCCGGCGGACGAGCCGGAGCCGGCGCCCGAGCCCGCGCAGACCGAGCAGCCGACGACCGCGGCCGCGACGCTCGTGGTGCCGGTCCTGTGTCGCGACGCGTGGCGTGCCGCGCCCGCCGGCGCGGGGCTCGTCGAGCACACGCTGGCCCGGATGACGGTCCACCACACCGCCGTGCCGCTCGGGTCGAACCCCGACGCGCCCGGCCGGCTGCGTCAGCACCAGCGCTACCACCAGTCGCAGGGCTGGCCGGACATCGCGTACCACCTCGGCGTCGACCGTCGCGGGAACGTCTACGAGCTCCGCACGATCCGCGCCCGGGGCGACACGTTCACGGACTACGACCCGACCGGGCACCTGCTGATCCTCGCCGAGGGCGACTTCGACCAGCAGCAGCCGACGGACGCGCAGCTCGAGGGCGTGGCGACGCTCCTCGCCTGGGGCGCGTCGGCCCACGGCCTGCCGATCGACACCGCCGGCGGCCACCGGGACCACGCGTCCACGTCGTGCCCGGGCGACGCGCTCTACGCCCGACTGCCGGACCTCCGCCGGCGTGCCGTCGAGCTCGCCGGCCCCGGCGTCTCCACGCGGTCGGTGTGCGGGGACGAGGGTCGTGCCGCCGTGGCCCGGATCGAGTCCGGCGCGGACGGCTAGCCTCGCCGACCCACCGACCGGACCGACCCGAGAGCGCCGTGTGACGACCGTCCTGCTCGTGCGCCACGGCACGACCGCCGCCACGGGGAAGCGCCTCGGCGGCTGGACCGACGCGTCGCTCGACGATGCCGGCCGCGCGCAGGTCGCCGCGTCGGCGGCACGTCTCGAAGGGCTCGGCGTGACCGCCGTCTACTCGTCGCCGATCGCGCGGACGAAGGAGACGGCCGCGATCGTCGCGAAGGCCGTCGGCTGCCGCGTGCGGACCCGGAAGGGGCTCGGGGAGGTCGACTACGGCGACTGGACCGACCAGCCCCTCGGCGCCCTGCGCAAACGCGCGCTCTGGAAGGTCATCCAGACCGCACCCAGTCGCGTGACGTTCCCGGGCGGCGGCTCGATCCGCGGCGCGCAGGCGACCGCGGTCGAGACCATCGAGGAGCTCGCGGCAGCGCACCCCGAGGAGGCGATCGTCGCGGTGAGCCACGCCGACGTCATCAAGGCGGTCGTCGCGTCCTTCGTCGGCATGCCGCTCGACACCTTCCAGCGCCTCGTCGTCTCGCCGGCGTCGGTCACGGCGATCCACCTCGCGGCGGGTGCCCCCCCGATGCTGCTGCGCTTCAACGACACCGGCCGCCTCGACCTCCCGGGCACACGATGATCGACCTCGAGCTCCCCGACCCGCACCACGTGACCGCCGGCTACGTCGGCGTCCCGGGCGACCGCACGTTCTTCGTCCAGGCCGAGGACACGGTCCAGCGCGTGACGCTGCTCCTCGAGAAGGGTCAGGTCGCCGGCCTCGCGCAGCTGCTGGCCCAGCTCCTGGCGCGCGTCGAGGACGAGCCGGCCTCCGACTGGGACCGCGACGCGA
>JAHWKB010000249.1 GCA_019348115.1 Actinomycetota bacterium
GACGCCTCGACCGTCGCGAGGCCGGAGTAGTACGCCAGCGCCGGGAGGTAGGTCGAGAGGAGCGCGAGTCCCACGAGGAGCAGCCACGCCCGTGGCGGGAGCGCCCGGAACGGGGTGAACGGGAGCAGCACCGCGGCGCCGGTCATCAGGATCCACGCGCTGATGGTCACGGGGGAGTAGCGGTCGAGGAGGCGCTTCCCCGCCAGGTACCAGGTCGAGTACGACCACCCGGCCGCGAGACCCCAGGCCACCGAGGTCACCGAGACGGTGACGCCCTCGCCGCCACCGGCGGCCACGAGCACGACCCCGGCGACGGTCGCCGCGACCAGCGCCCACCGGACGGCGTCCACGTGCTCGCGCAGCAGGGTCGCGGCGCCGATCGCGACCCACGCCGGCGCGGTGTAGAGCAGGATCCAGGCGAGGCTGACGCCGCCGTGCTCGATGGCGGCGGCGAGCGCGACGTAGAACAGGCCCACGGCGACCGCGCCGAACACGACGAGGCCCCCGGCGTCGCGCCGGTCGCGGACGCGGAGGCTGCGGCGGAGGAGCGCGTGGACCACGAAGACCATGCCGGCGAGGAGGGCCCGCCAGAAGCCGACCTCGACGGCGGACAGTCCCAGGTCGAGGAGCTCCGGGGTGAAGAGCCCGATCATCGCCCACAGGACGGCGGCGATCGCGACGAGCGCGAGCCCGGACGGGGCGCGGCGGGCAGGGGAGTGGGCGGAGGAGGAGGTCATCGGCGGCGCACGCTACCCGTCGAGGTCGTTGACCTCGTCGGCCGCCCCCTCGTACGGTCCGGCGGACCGGCGGCTCCGCCGGCGCCCCGGCCCGGCGAGGAGCCCCACGCCATGCCGCTCGGAGAGCCTCCCCCCACGGTCGACGCCGGCGCACACCCGTGAGCATGCGGGCGTCACGGATCGCGGTCCTCGGGGATCTCTCGGGCCACCTCAAGCCGCTCCTCACCGAGCTGGCGTCGCTCGGCGTCGAGGTCGACTCGCGCGACGTCCCCCGCCGGGTGACGTGGCCCGACGACCTCGTGGTCGTGCAGGTCGGCGACCTCGTACACAAGGGCCCGGTGAGCGAGCTCGTCGTCGCGGTCGTCGAGTCGCTGTTCCGCCGGACGGGGCGCTGGGTGCAGCTCGTCGGCAACCACGAGGCGCAGTACCTGCCCGGCGGCATCGACTTCTGGCAGCCCCGGATCGACGGGGTCATCGCCGGCAAGCTCCGGGAGTGGTGGACGGAGGGCTTCCTCCGGCCGGCGGTGGCGATCGACGACGACCGGCTCGGCCCGGTGCTGGTCTCGCACGGCGGCCTGACGCTGCGGTCGTGGCAGGAGCTCGGCGAGCCCGACCACCTCGCGGCCGCGGCTTTCCTCGCCGACCCCGCCAACCACGACCGGCACGTCCTCGCCGCTGGACAGATGGCGGCGCGCGACGCCGACCCGGGTGTGGCGTGGACCGAGCCCCGCCGCGAGCTCCGCATCCCCTGGATCGTCGAGGGGCAGGCGGGCCGGACCGTGCCCTTCTCGCAGGTCCACGGCCACGCCCAGCCCCTGCTCCCGCCGAGCGAGGGCAGAGGCGTCCCCGCCGATCTCCGCCGGTCCACGACCGTGACCGCGCTCGGCCACGTCCGCACCCGCGCCGGTGGTCGCGAGATCATCGGCATCGATCCCGGCGCCGGCGGCCGCCCGCGCCGCCCCCGCGCCCTCGTCCTCTCCGGCGCCGTCCACGCCTGACCGCGATCCGAGCAGGACCGCTCAGCATGCTGAGGCGTGCTGCTCCGATCGCCGGCGCGGGGCGGGTCAGGCGAACAGGGTCGGCTGCTCGACGTCGCTCAGGTTGGAGGCGGAGAAGCCCACGAGCCGGATCGGCTCCTCGCCGGCGGCCTCCCACGCCTCGGCCGCGAGCTCGCGCGCGAGCGCCCCGAGCACCTCCGCGTCGCGCGTGCCGGCGGCGATCGTGCGCGACCGCGAGCGGTCGTCGAAGCCGGCGGTGCGCAGCTTCACCGTCGCGGTCCGGGCGTAGCGGCCGGCGCGGTCGAGCTGGCCGGCGACGGCCTCGGCGGCCGATGCCGCGGCATCGCCGATCGACGCGGCGGTCGCGAGGTCGGACGTGAAGGTCCGCTCGTGGGAGACCTGCTTGCGCTCCGACGGCGGATCGATGGTCGACGAGGCGTGGTTGTGCGCGGCGGCGACGAGCGCGGCGCCGGCGGCCTTGCCGACGACCCGGCGCAGCAGCACCCGGTCGACGGTCCGGAGGTCGGCGACCGTCTCGATGCCGGCGTCGTGCAGCGCCGCGGCCGTGACCGGGCCGCAGCCCGGGAGCGCCCGCGCGGGCAGCGTCGCCATCCACGCCAGGAGCTCGGGGTCGTCCATCCACGTCACCGATCCGGGGCCGAGCACGCGCTTCGTGTGCCCCGACAGCAGCTTCGCGCCGAGCTTGGTCGACGCGGCGCCGACCGAGATGGTGAGGCCGACCTCCGCGACGACCGCGTCGACCACGCGCTGTGCCGCGCGCTCGGGATCGACCGACGTCACCGCAAGGTACGCCTCGTCGATCGACACCTGCTCGACCAGGCCGTCGTCCGCGTGCGCCTCGAGCACCGCCATCACGTGCGCGCCGGCGCGGCGGTAGCGCTGGTGGTCGGGCGCGGCGATGACGTAGCTCGGGAGCATCCGGACGGCGGTGCTCATCGGCATCGCCGACCGGACGCCCTCGCGCTTCGCCTCGACGGACGCGGCGGCGACGACCGATCGCGGCCCGGTGCCGCCCACGAGCACGGCCTGGCCGACGAGCGTGGGATCGTCGCGCTGGTGGACCTGCGCGAACATCGAGTCGACGTCGGCGTGCAGGACGACGCGACGGGGACGCGGAGCGGGGGACTCGGGCATGGGAGGCCAGTGTGACCCGCGACGGCGGCACGGTCGTGCACGTGGGCCGTAGCATCCCCCGGACCCGTCGCCGTCCCTGGAGCCCCCGTGCGCCCCTTCCACCTCTCCCTCCCCGTCGCCGACCTCGAGTCGGCGGGGGACTTCTACGCCGACGTGCTCGGCGCCGAGCGCGGCCGCACCGGCCCCGACTGGGCCGACTTCGACTTCTTCGGCCACCAGCTGAGCCTCCACCTCGTCCCGGGCTACGGCGCCGACGACACCACCTGTGAGGTCGACGCGACGGCCGTCCCCGTCCGCCACCACGGCGTCGTGCTCGACCCGGACACCTGGCGGAGCCTCGCCGACCGCCTCGAGGCCGCCGGCATCGACTTCCTCCTCACGCCCCGCAGCCGGTTCGTCGGCGAGGAGTTCGAGCAGCACACGATGTTCCTCGCCGACCCCTCCGGCAACGCGATCGAGGTCAAGGCCTTCCCCGAGGGCGTCTGGCGCTGACCGCGCGGAGTTCGCATCGGGTCGTTCCGCCGCAGCCGAAGCATGTCGCTGCGGACGCCGGTCAGCTGAGGACGCGGCGGTCCTCGATGCGCACGCCCTCGGCCTCGAGGAGCGGGACCTG
>JAHWKB010000250.1 GCA_019348115.1 Actinomycetota bacterium
TCGTAGGAGCCGGGCCGGACCTCCACCACACGGGTCCCGTCGACGAGGTCGACCTGGCGGATGAGCTCGACCGTCAGCTCCACGCGGACGGGCGCCAGCGGGTGGCCCTCGCCGAAGCTGTAGCTCGCGAGCGCGTCGTCCCACACGAGCGCGACCCGCCCGACGGCGTCCGGACCCTCTCCCGCCACGCTGCCTCCTCGCTCGGGCCGGAGGGTACGACGCCGGCGGGACCACCGCCGGCCCCCTTCAGCCCTTCGCGCCGCCCGTGAACCGCCAGCCCGCGAGGTGCAGCGACGGCGTCCGCACGATCCCGATGCCCGACTCCGCCCGGCCGTAGCGGACGTCGTCGCCGACGCCGCGGACGCGGCCGGGCGCCAGCGCGGCGACGAACGATTGCGTGAACCGGAGGTTGCCGACGGCGCCGGCGATGCGGCCGTCCTCGATGAGGAAGGTGCCGTTGCGGGTGAGCCCCGTGACGACGAGGTTGCGCGGATCGAGCACGCGGCAGTAGTGGAACTGGCTCACGAACAGGCCGCGTCCGATGCCGGCGACGAGCTCGTCGGCCGGCGTGGGACCACCGCGCATGGCGAGGTCGGCCGGGAACGCGCCGAGGCCCGCGCCGCCGGCGACCGCGTTGCCGGTCGAGGACGCCCCGCCGCCGGCGGCCGCCGCGGTCCGACGGTCGTGGAGGAGCGCCGTCGAGACCCCGTCGCGGACCAACTCGGTGCGACGGCGGGGCGTCCCCTCGGCGTCGAAGGCCGTGCCGACGCTGGCGGGGTCGTCCGGGTCGTCGAGGAGGGTGATCGCCGGGTCGAGCTGCTGCTCCCCGGGGCGGACGAACGACTGGCCGTCGAGCCAGGCCCGCGCGTTGAACCCGTAGACGCCCACGAAGCCGGCGATGGTCGCCGCCGCGTCCGGGCCGAGGACCACCTCCCAGTCGCCCGGGTCGACGTCCTGTGCATCCGCGGCACGGCGTGCGATGTCCGCGGCGGAGGACCCCGCCACCGCGCCGTCGAGGTCGGCGAGCCGCCGGCTCGTCTGGTGCGCGCCGCCCGCGGAGCGGCCGGTCTGGTGGATGCCGTCGAGGCTGGCGGAGGAGCTGCGGTCCGCGAGGCGCTGCCCGGCGCTGTTCGCGAAGGCGGTCCAGGCGCCAGCGGTCTCGACGTACCCGGCGGCCTGGAGGTCGGGGGCGGCGTCGACGAAGGCTGCGACCTCGGTCACGCGGGCGTCGGGCTCCGCATCGAGCGTCGCGTCGTCGACGCGGTCGTCCACCACCGCGGGCTCGGGCGGCGCGAGCCCGGGCCAGTACGCGTCGACGGGACCGATCCGCGCGGCCTCGACCGTGGTGTCCACGAGGCGGACCAGCGCCTCCCGCCCGACGTCGGCCGTGCTGGCGGACACGACCCGGCCGTCGACGGCGACCGTGAGCCAGACGTTGGTGGTGTCCTCACCGACGTGCTGGTGGATGAACGAGTTGGCGAAGCGCGTCAGGCCGTGTCGGGTCCGCGTGACCGTGACCTGCACCTCGGCCCGGTCGCCGACCGTGGCGACGACCTCGTCCGCGAGCTCCTCAGGGGTCCTCATCCGCGCACCCCCACCCGCACGCCGCGGAACCGCGCCGGTCCCGCCGGGTGCCCGGTGTGGCCGATCTGCAGCGGCTGGCCCTTGCCGCAGTTCGGTGTCCCCCAGGGCACGAACTCGTCGGGACCGGCGAGCATGTCGAGGGTCGCCCAGAAGCGCGGCGTGATGCCCGTGTACGTCGGGTTGCGCACCATGCGGCCGAGCTCGCCGTCGACGATCTCCCAACCGGCCTCGCAGCCGAACTGGAAGTTCAGCCGCCGGTCGTCGATCGACCACGAGCGGTTGGTCGCGAGGTAGACGCCCCGCTCCGTGGCGGCGATCATCTCCGCCAGGCTCGAGTCGCCCGGCAGGAGCCCGACGTTGGTCATCCGCACCATCGGCATGCGGTTGAAGCCGTCGGCGCGGACCATCCCGCCCGGTGGCAGCCCGGCGAGCGAGGCGCTGTCGCGTCCGGACAGCACCCCGACCCAGCGCCCCTCGCGGACGATGTCCACCGCCTGTGCCGGCGTGCCCTCGTCGTCGTAGCCGAAGGTCGACAGGCCACCGGGGATGGTCGCGTCCGCCGTGATGTTCAGAAGCGGCGAGCCGTAGGCGAGCTCGCCGAGTTCGGCGAGGTCGAGGAACGACGTCCCGGCGAACGCCGCCTCCCAGCCGAGGATGCGGTCGAGCTCGGTGGCGTGGCCGACCGACTCGTGGATCTGCAGGGCCAGCTGGCTCCCCTCGAGGATGAGGTCCATCTCGCCCTCGGGGCACGCCGGCGCGGACAGCAGGGCCACGGCTTCCTCGGCGACCCGTCCCGCGTGACCGGGGAGGTCGAAGGAGCGGATGACCTCGTAGCCGCCGCTGCGGTACTCGCCGAAGGACTGCGGATAGGACCGGCGCTGCGACTCCGACTCTCCGACGGCGGTGGCCTCGATCCCGCCGCCGGTCTCGAGGAGCCGCTGCGAGATCCGGTGCCCCTGCGAGGAGACGAACCACTTCTCGGTGTCCCAGCTGCGGACGTGGGCGCGGGCCACGGTGACACCGTCGACGGCCTTCATCGTGGCGGTCACGCCGGCGAGGAGGTCGACCTTCTCGCTCAGCGGGACGGCGAACGGGTCCTCGGTGTGGGGCGTCGCCCAGTGGTCCTCGGTGACCGGGACGTCGGCGAGCTCGAGGTGGCGTCCAGGCACGCGCCCCGAGGCGCGCGCCGTCGCGGTCGCCTGGGCGCCGGCGGCACGTGCGGCCGCGTCGGCCAGCTCGCCGGTGGCGTGGAACCCCCACGAGGACCCCACGAGCGCGCGCACACCGACGCCGGCCTCCTCGGTGCGCAGCGTCGACTCGAGCTCCCCGTCGCGGGCGGCGAGCGCCTCGTGCCGGCGGATCACGACGCGCGCGTCGGCGTACGTCGCCCCCGCCGCCAGCGCCGCCTCCACCGCTGCGGTCGCGAGCTCGAACACGTTCCCTCCCGGTCCGTCGATGCTGCCGTCCGGTCCCGAAGCCTAGGGCGGCCCGGTCGAACCCACCGGTGCGCCGGCGGGCCTGCCCCAGACGACCTGGCCGTCGATGATGCGCCCGCGCCAGTGCTGCCGGTCGATCATCGGGTGGTGGTCGTAGCAGCCGAGGGCGAGCTCGTCGGCGGACACGCCGGCGCCGTCGACCCAGCGGCGGTCGAGGTGGACCGCCTGGCAGCGTGCCGGCGGCGCGGTGCACCCCGGCATGGTGCAGTGCCGGTCGCGGGCCGCCGCGGTCCGGTTGGAGACGTCGGGCCGGCGGACCGAAACCCGCGTCCTGGCGGGTTTCCACTCCCGGAGATGCGGGTAGCGACGGCTGTGCTGCTGACGCCGGACGGAAACCCGCCAGGACGCGGGTTTCGTGCAGGACCGTCTGGCCCGTGCCGACCTCGGAACACGCAGGTGAG
>JAHWKB010000251.1 GCA_019348115.1 Actinomycetota bacterium
TCCACGTCGCCGCAGCGGCCGTTGGTCGAGCCGTGGTCCCACTGCCCGATCCAGACCTTGTCGCCCTCGCGCTCGTAGCGCCGGCCGAAGAACCACTCGGCGGCGGGGATGCGGGCGGCGTTGTCGTTGACGCCGTGGATCATGAACACCGGGATGTCGGCCTCGGCGGCACCGTCGCGGGAGTCGCGCTCGGCGTGCCAGCGCTCGTACTGGCCGGTCACCTGGCCGCTGCCGGCCAGCGCGGCGGAGCTCTTCATGCCACAGCCGGTGTCCGTGGGGTGGTTGCCGAAGTCGTCGCCCGTCTCACCACCGAGGGCCGAGGGCGTCCCCGGCGGCAGATGACGGTTGAGCGCGAGGACCTCGTAGGCGACCTGCGGTCCGACGTACTGGAGGAGGTACGGGACGCCGCCCTGGAACTGGTGGTCGTACATCGAGGCCAGGCCGGCGCTCGGCACGATGGTGACGAGGCCCTCGGGGCGCATCGCCGCCGCCACCGACGGGGTCGAGCCCACGTAGCTGTGCCCCGTCATCCCCACGCGACCGTTGGACCAGTCCTGCCCGGCCAGGTGCTCGACGATGAACTCGAGGTCGCGGGCGTCGTTGGGTCCGAGGTGGTCGAGGCAGCCAGCCGACCGGCCGGTCCCGCGGAGGTCGACGATCGCGACGGCGTAGCCGCGCGGAGCGAAGAAGCCGGTCAAACCGACCTTGGTCCCCTCGTGGTCGACGGGGTCCGGGAAGATGCGCGTGCCGTCACGGTCGGCGATGGTGCCGTGGTAGGGGCTCGCCTCCATCACGATCGGGAGGTCGAGCACCGCGTCGCCGTAGACGGCCGGGTCGGGCCGCACGATCTCGACGTAGAGCTCCGTGCCGTCCCAGCTGGGAACGTGCGCCCGCTCGCGGATCAGCTCGCGGTAGATGGGCTGTGACCGCTCGGACTCGAGCGCGATGTAGTCGGTCGGGGCGAGCGTCGGCTCGACCGGCTCCTCGACGGACGGCCGTCCGCCCGGCCCGGGCCGGTCGGTGGGGGCCTTGCCGGGGCCGGCGGCCAGGAGCGTGAGGCCGAGGGTGGCGGCGGTGAGCGCCGCGACGCTGGAACGGAGTCGCATGGAGGGATCCTCGGAGCGAGGCGGGGGAGCTGGACGTCCAGGTGTTCGACGCCGGCCCTCCCCGTCCCTGCCCGGTCAGAGTTCCGCGGACTCGTGGTTCCAGACGAGATCGTGCTCGCGGAGGGCCTCCCCGACGGTGGGACGGACGCGCCGCAGGTGGTCGGTCGCGAGGAAGGCGCGTCGCAGGTCCTCCGGCAGTGCGTCGTAGGGCGACGTCTGCGAGACGTGGCACCGGATGGCCTCCCACCGTGCCTCGTCGTGCTCGGCGGTGTCGACGACGGTCGTGATCTCCTCGTCCGGCGTTCCCAACGCCGCCTCGTCCACGTCCAGGTACGGATTCGACAGTCGAGCTCCCGCACCAGGTCCGCCCACCGGCTCTTCCGACATCCCGGAGTCGCGGTAGTCGAGGAGGACCACTCGGAGACGCCGAGCACGTCCGCCGCGGCCCGGAGCTCCGCCTCCCGCACCTCCGGCAGCCGGTCGGCCGTCACACCGCTGCCAGGGGCGGGCTCGCCGGCCTCACCCCGGGTCGCGCAGCAGACCGTCGTCGTGGCCCCCCGCGCCGCCGCGTGGAGGAGGATTCGACCCGCACCCGAACGTCTCGTCGTCCGGGTGGGCCACCACCACGAGCAGGCGCGCGTCCTCCACCGCGGCTCCTCCTCAGACGGTCGAGACGGGGTAGCCGGCCCGCTGCATGCTCCGGGACAGCTCGACGACGTGGTCGGTCCCGCGGGTCTCGAGCTCGATGACGACCTCCACCTGCCCGAGCCGCAGGCGCCGCCCGAACCGGTGATGCTCGACGCCGACGACGTTGGCGCGGGCGTTCGCGATCAGCTCGAGCAGCCGCACGAGCTCCCCCGGTCGGTCGGGGATGCGGGTGAGGAGGGTCACGTACCGCCCTTCGGCGGTGAGCCCGCTGGTGACCAGGTGGTTCATGAGCAGGGGGTCGATGTTGCCGCCCGACAGCACGGCGACGACGGGGCCCTCCAGGGCGAGGGAACCGTCCAGGATCGCGGCGACGGCCACCGCACCGGCCGGTTCGACGACGAGCTTGGCACGTTCGAGCAGGAGCACGACCGCGCGGGCGATCGCGTCGTCGTCGACGGTCACCACCTCGTCCACGAGCGCGTCCACGTGCGCGAGGGTGAGCTCGCCGGGCCGCTTCACCGCGATCCCGTCGGCGATCGTGTCGACGACGTCGACCTCGGTCGCGGCCCCGGCCACGAGCGATCCCGGGAACGAGGCCGCCCCCGACGCCTGGATGCCGACGATGCGCACGTCGGGACGGGCGTCCCGGAGCACGACCGCCATGCCCGAGACGAGCCCTCCCCCGCCCACCGGCACGAGCACGGTGGCGAGGTCCGGCACCTGGTCGAGGAGCTCGAACGCGAGCGTGCCCTGTCCCGCGATGATGTCCGGGTGGTCGAAGGGGTGGACGAAGACCTTGCCGTGCTCCTCGGCGTAGGCGAGGGCCGCGGAGAGCGACTCGTCGAACGACTCCCCGACGAGCTCCACGTGGGCGCCGTACGCCGACGTCGCGGCGACCTTCGGCAGCGGTGCGCTGACCGGCATGAACACCGTCGCGTCCACCCCCTGCAGCGCGGACCCGAGTGCCACCCCCTGGGCGTGGTTCCCCGCGGAGGCACAGACGACGCCGCCGGCGCGCTCGGCATCGCTCAAGAGCGCGATGCGGTTGTAGGCGCCCCGCAGCTTGAACGACCCCGTGCGCTGGAGGTTCTCGCACTTGAGCACGACGTCGCCGCCGAGGACGTCGGACAGCGCCCGCGAGCGCTCGATCGGGGTCGGCTGCAGCACGTGCTCGAGGCGGGACGCGGCCTCCCGGACGGCGGCCGCCGACACCAGCTCCACGTCGTGCGCCTCTCTCCCCCGGACCGCGGAGCCTAGTGAACGGGCTCACCGGCCGAGGCCGGAGGTGCGGCCCGGCACGAGGTTCTGGTAGGTACGCAGACAACGGGGCGACGCCCCTCCCCGAGCCCGACCACGAGAGGCCTGACGGCATGGCCGAGTACCGCACCGCACACGACACGATGGGGGAGATGCAGATCCCCGCGGACGCCCTCTGGGGCGCCAGCACCCAGCGTGCCGTCGAGAACTTCCCCATCTCCGGCGACCCGGTCCCCGCCGAGGTCATCCACGCTCACGCGATGCTCAAATGGGCCGCGGCGACCGCCAACGAGGAGAGCGGCGTCCTCGACGCCGAGCTCGCCGACGCCATCCGCAAGGCCGCCGACGAGGTCATCGACGGCCAGCTCGACCGCCACTTCCCCGTCGACGTGTTCCAGACCGGGTCGGGCACCTCGACGAACATGAACGTGAACGAGGTCCTCGCCAACCGCGCCAAGCAGCTGCTCG
>JAHWKB010000065.1 GCA_019348115.1 Actinomycetota bacterium
GTCGTCGAGCGCGGCGAGGGCTGCTGGCTCGTCGCCACGGACGGCCGGCGCTACCTCGACGGCAACTCGTCGCTGTGGGTCAACCTGTGGGGCCACGACCGTCCGGAGATCGTCGACGCGATCCGGGAGCAGGCGTCGACGCTCCCCCACGCGACCTTCCTCGGGCTCACCAACCCGCCGGCGATCGAGACCGCCCGTCGCCTCGTGGAGCTGGCGCCGGCGGGTCTGACGCGGGCCTTCTTCAGCGAGAACGGCGCGGCCGCCGTCGAGGTCGCACTCAAGATGGCCTTCGCGTACTGGAGGCACCGCGGCGACGACCAGCGCCGGCTGTTCGTCTGCCTCGACAACGCCTACCACGGGGACACGCTCGGCGCGGTGAGCGTCGGCGGCTTCGACCCGTTCCACGCGCTCTACGGCGACCTGCTCTTCGAGACCCGCCGCATCGCCACGCCGTACTGCTACCGCTGCCCCCTCGGGCTCACCTACCCCCAGTGCGACCTCGCGTGCGCGGACACGCTCGAGGACGTGCTCGCCGCCGAGGGCGACCAGGTCGCGGCCGTCATCACCGAGCCGCTGGTCCAGGGCGCCGCCGGGATCATCACCGCCCCGGACGGGCACCTCCGTCGCCTCCGCGAGATCTGCGACCGCCACGGCGTGCTGCTGATCGTCGACGAGGTCGCGACCGGCTTCGGCCGGACCGGCGCCACCTTCGCGAGCCTCCTCGAGGGCGTCGAGCCCGACCTCATGGCGGTCGGCAAGGGCCTCACCGGTGGCTACCTGCCGATGAGCGCGACGCTCGCCACCGAGGAGATCTACGACGCGTTCCGGGGCGGGCCCACCGACGGGAGGACGCTCTACCACGGCCACTCCTACTCGGGGAACCCCCTCGCGGCCGCGGCCGCGAACGCCAACCTCGAGCTGTTCGTGCGTGAGGACCTGCCGGCGATGGCACGTCGCAAGGGCGACGTCCTCGCCGCGGCCCTACCCGCATTCGACGACCTCGACCACGTCGGCGAGGTCCGCCGGCGCGGGCTCATGTGCGGCGTCGAGCTCGTCGCCGACCGGACGACGCGCGAGCCCTTCCCCCCCGAGCTCCTCGTCGGTGCGCGGGTGTGTGACGCCCTCCGCGCCGACGGCATCATCCTGCGCCCGCTCGGGGACGTCCTCGTCCTCATGCCGGCGCCGACGATGGACGACGACGACCTGCGCTTCCTCGTCGAGCGCACCGCCGACGCGACCGCCAAGGTCACCGCCGAGCTGGCCGGGGCCGCGTCGTGACGGACGAGGCGCTCGACTGGCTCGGACCGGCGCTCGAGGCGCTCGACCGTGCGGACCTCCACCGCGCGCTGCGGCACCACGACTCCCCCGCCGCCCCCTGGATCGAGCTCGAGGACGGACGCGGCCGTCGCCACGTCCTGCACCTGTGCTCGAACTCCTACCTCGGCCTCGCCACCCACCCGGAGGTCGTCACCGCCGCCGTCGAGGCGGTCACGCGCTACGGCACCTCGTCCGGCGCCTCGCGGCTCGTCACCGGCGGGCAGACCCCGCACCGCACCTTCGAGCGCGACCTCGCGGCCTGGAAGGGCACCGGCGACGCGGCGCTCCTGTCGTCGGGGTACCTCGCGAACCTCGCGGTCCTCACGGCGCTCGCGGACCGCGGCGACACGATCGTGTCCGACGAGCTCAACCACGCCTCCATCGTCGACGCCTGCCGGCTGTCGAAGGCGGAGGTGCGGATCTACCGCCACGCCGATCCGGAGCACGCCGCCGCCCTCCTCCGCGACGCACCGGGCCGGCGCGTGCTCGTGACCGACGGGGTGTTCTCGATGGACGGCGACCTCGCTCCGCTCCCCGAGCTGTGCGACGTCGCCGAGCAGCACCGCGCCGCGGTCGTGGTCGACGACGCGCACGGCACGGGCCTCCTCGGCCCCGAGGGACAGGGGACGGTGGCCGCGCTCGGTTGTGACGACCGCGTCGACGCGATCGTCGGCACGCTGTCGAAGGCCCTCGCGAGCGTCGGCGGCTACGTCGCCGGCTCCGCCCCGCTCGTCGACTGGATCCGCAACCGCGCGCGGCCGTTCGTGTTCGACACCGCGCTCCCGCCGTCGGCCGTCGCGGCCGCCGCCGCGGCCCTCCGGGTGACCCGTGGCGAGCCCGAGCGGCGGGCCCGCGCCCTCGATCTCGCGCGCAGGCTCGCCGACGGCATCCGCGCGACGGGCCGCGAGGTCGTCGAGCCGGCGGCGTGCATCGTCCCCGTCGTCGTCGGCTCGAACGGCGACGCGCTCGCCGCGATGGACCGGCTCCTCGCCGGCGACGTGCTCGCCGTCGCGATCCGGCCGCCCTCGGTCGCGCCGGGCACGGCCCGCATCCGCGCCACGGTCATGGCCACCCACTCGGACGCCGACGTGACGCACGCCGTCGCCGCCTTCACCGACGCCCTTCGGCGCGCCGCGTGAGCGCCGGCCCCCGCGCCGGCGTGTTCGTCACCGGGACCGACACGAGCGTGGGGAAGACGCTCGTGTCGGCGGTGCTCTGCCGCGTCCGGGCCGGGAGCGTCTACGTGAAGCCGGTCCAGTCCGGCGCGGCCGACGGCGACGACGACGGCGCCGACGTCGCCGCGCTCGCCGGCGTGCCCACCGTCGTGGGGCCGGTCATCGGCCCCAGCCTCGCGCCCGGGGTGGCGGCGCGGCTCGCCGGCGAGGACCTGCTCCTCCCCGAGCTCCTCGCGGTCGTCGACCGGGCCGCGACGGACCACCCCGACCGGCCGCTGGTCGTCGAGGGCGCCGGCGGCCTCCTCGTCGAGCTCACCAGCGACGGCGCGACCTGTGCCGACGTCGCCGCGGAGCTCGGCTTGCGGGTGGTCGTCGTCGCCCGTCCCGGCCTCGGGACGCTGAACCACACGGCGCTGACCCTGGCGGAGCTGGACCGGCGCGGGCTCGACCTCGCCGGCGTGGTCGTCAGCGGCTACCCCGGGGACCCCGACCTCGCGACCCGCACCAACCTCACCGAGCTCGACCGCATCGCCCGCGGGCGGCTCGCCGGCGTCGTGCCGCTGCTCGACCCGCCGACGCCCGAGGCGCTCGAGGCGGCGAGCGACTGGATCACGCCGGCGCTGGGTGGGACCGCGGACCCCGCGCGCTGGCTGGCGCGGTGACGCCGGACAACGAGGCCTCCTGGGACGCCCTCGCCGGCGCGTACCAGGAGCACGTCGGCTGGCCGGACGACGAGCTGACCTGGGGCTGGCGCACGCCGCCGGAGTCGGAGCTCCGGCTCGTCTCGGACGTGGTCGCCGGCGCCACGACGCTCGTCCTCGGCTGCGGTGGCGGACAGGACCTCGTGGCGCTGGCCCGCCTCGGCGCCGGCGCGCTCACCGGGCTCGACGTCTCGTCCGAGCAGCTGTCCCACGCCCGCAGCCGACTGGCGGAGGCCGGCGTCGCGGCGACCCTGGTGCACGCGGACGCCGCGGACCTCGACCGCTTCGACGCCGGCACGTTCGACCTCGTCGTCTCGGTCCAGGCGCTCGACTACGTCGCCGACGTCGACGCCCTGGTCGCCGGCGTCACGCGCATCCTCCGCCCCGGCGGCGTGCTGGCGTTCTCGGTGATGCACCCGGCCGAGGCGGCGACCGACGACACCCGGCCGTGGCCCTGGACCGGCAGCTACTTCGAGGCCGAGCGGGACTGGGTGTGGGACGGGCTCGCCGACGACGACCTCGCGTTCCGGTCGTGGTTCCGCTCCCCCGCCGCGTGGTTCACCGCGCTGACCGACGGCGGGCTCGTCGTCGACCGGCTCCTCGAGCCCGCGCCGGTCGACGACCGGCGCTGGATCGAGCGCGGGTGGCTCGACGAGGACGGCTACGCGAAGCTCGACCGCGTGCCCGCCACGATCCTCGTCCGCGCGCACCGGCCACGTCCGGATCCGGGTTCGGGCCCGACGACCGCGGCCTCGTAGGCTTCTTCCGACTCCGACCGCTCCTCCGACGTTCTCGAGGCCGACGTGTCCACGACCGAGCTCCCCGGCACCACCCCACCCCGCGACGCGGCGGCCGTGGACGCCTACCTCGCGGACCCGACCCGGCTCCTCGCCGAGGTCGAGGAGACCCTCCTCGACCGACGCGAGACCGTCACGCCGGCCCAGGCCTACGCGCTGGCCGAGGTCGACGTCGACGCCGACCTCGCCGGCGCGGGCGGGGACGGCACCGTCCTCGACGCGCTGCTCGCGCTCGCCCACCGCGTGCGCGTCGCGTGGACCAGCGAGGAGGTCGCGCTCGAGTCGATCGTCTCCGGCAAGACCGGCGGCTGCCCCGAGGACTGCTCGTTCTGCTCGCAGTCCGCGGTGTTCGACAGCCCGGTCAAGCCGCAGCCGCTCCTCACGGTCGACGAGGTCATCACGGCCGCGACCGACGCCCAGCGGCAGGGCGCCTCGGAGTTCTGCATCGTCTACGCCGTCCGCGGCCCCGACGAGCGACTGATGGCGAACATCCTCGAGCTCACCGCCGCGGTCCACGAACACACCGAGATGTCGGTGGCCGTCAGCGCCGGCATCCTCACCCCCGAGCAGGCCCAGGCCCTCCGGGACGCCGGCGTCGTGAAGTACAACCACAACCTCGAGGCCGCCCGCTCGTACTTCCCCAACATCGTCGGCACGCACTCGTGGGACGAGCGGTGGGAGACCCTCGACCTCGTCCGCTCGCACGGCATGGAGGTCTGCTCCGGCGGCATCGTCGGCATGGGCGAGACGCCGACGCAGCGCGCCGAGCTCGCGCTCGAGCTCGCCGCCTTCCGCCCGACCGAGACCCCGCTCAACTTCCTGAACCCCCGCCCCGGCACCCCGCTCGCGCAGCGCGAGCCGATGACGCCGCGGCAGGCGCTCCACGCGATCGCGCTCTTCCGGCTGGTGCTGCCGTGGACGTTGCTGCGCCTCGCCGGCGGCCGCGAGATCGCGCTCAGGGACCTCCAGGGCGCCGGCATCCTCGGCGGCGTGAACGGCCTCATCATCGGCAACTACCTGACGACCCTCGGCCGCTCGCCGCAGGACGACGTCAGGATGCTGAAGGACCTCGACGTGCCGGTCCGTGCGCTGCAGGACGTCCTCTGACCGTGGCGTACTGCGCGGTCTGCGGGCGCGAGGGCGAGGCCGGCCACGGAGCCCACGAGGCGTGCGCGGGGATGCTCGAGCTCGACCCGCCACGGCACTGCACGCGGTGCGGCCGGCGGCTCGACGTGCAGGTCTTCCCGACCGGCTACCGGGCGACGTGCCGGCGCTGCGACGGGGTCCACCCCGCTTCGCGGAACGCGACCAGGACCGGCTGAGCGCCGGAGGCGGTGGCCTCCGGCGCTCGGGTGGGACGGCTCAGTGGTCCGCGGGCGCCGCGCTGATGTCGGCGAGGACGCTGTCGTCGTCGAACATCACGGCGAGGTCACCGATCGACAGGATGCCGACGGCGGTGCCGTCCTCGACGACCGGGACGCGGCGGATGTCGTCCTGACGCATCTCGCGCAGGACGTCGCGCACGTCGTCGTCCGGCGCGACGGTCTCGAGGTCGAAGGTGCCGATGTCCCCGATGGTGCAGTCGAACTTGCCCTCGGCCACGGCGAGGACGGCGATGTCGCGGTCCGTCACGATGCCGAGCGTGCCGTCGTTGTCGATGAGCACGTCACCGAAGTCGCCCTTCTTCATCTCCTTGGCGGCGTCGGTGATGCTGGCGGACGCGGGCAGGGTCACCGGGTCCTTGGTCATGATCTCGCGCACGGTCGTCATCTCTCGTCCTCTCGTCGTCGTCTTCCTGCGTGCTCCCAACGTGGAGGAGAGGCAGGTCCGCCGCAGGCGTCGGGCACCCCCACACGGTCCCCGGCCTCCGACGCGTCGGTACCAACGCCCGGACGGGTCGGGGCCGGAACCCCACCCCGTAGCCTGGCGGGCACCGCGCTGGAGGCCAGGTTGGGGCAGGAAGCCAGGGACGACGCCCAGGAGAAGATCGACCGCGCACGGGAGATCTACGACCGTCACGGCGTGGTCGTGCACGTGCTCTGGATCGGTGCCGCCGTGGTGCTGATCCTCGCCGGCCTCGCGATGACCGTGCTGCCGGGACCTGCGGCCGTGGTGGTCCCGGCGGGTCTCGCGATGCTCGCCGTCGTGTTCGGCTGGGCGCGGCGGCTCCTCCTCGCGGGTGTCGACGAGGGCTCCGACGCGGTCGAGCACATCAAGCAGACGCGCACGTGGGTGAAGGTGCTGACCGCCGCCGTCGTCCTCTGCGCCGTCGGCGGCGTGGCGGCCTGGTTCCTCCTCTGAGCGCCTGACAGCCCCGGAGCCCGCGATGCCACCCGACCGCAACGCCATCGTCATCGACATGGACGGCACGCTCGCGTCGGTCACCTGGCGACTGGAGCACCTCCAGGGGTCGGGGCGGAAGGACTGGAAGGCGTTCTTCGCCGGGATGGACCGCGACGCGCCGGTCCCCTGGGTCGTCGAGCTCACCAACGCCGATCACGGAGGCGCGGCCAGGATCATCGTGACGGGCCGCCCCGACGACCACCGCGCGGCCTGCGAGCGGTGGCTCGACCGTCACGGCGTCAGCTACGACGAGCTCCACATGCGCCGCGCCGGCGACTTCCGTCCCGACCACGTGGTCAAGCGCGAGATCCACGACCGCGAGCTCGCGCCACGGTTCACGATCACGCTGGTCGTCGACGACCGGCCGGGGGTCGTCGAGATGTGGCGCGACCTCGGCTACCACGTCGTGGTCCCGACCGATCCCGGCCTCGACCCGCTCGAGCCCTGACCGGCGCGCCGTCCCGTCAGGGGCGCGGTCGGACCTCGACGTCCGCCGGGGCCATCGCCACCGGCAGCTCGAACCAGAAGGTCGTGCCGGCGCCGGGGGCGCTCTCCACGCCGATCCGCCCCTCGTGCGCCTCGATGAGCTGCTTGCAGATGTAGAGGCCGAGCCCGGTGCCCGTGGCCGTCGTCCCCTCGGGGACGAGGCGGCTGAAGCGCTGGAAGAGGCGCGGGACGTCCTCCGGCGCGATCCCTGCTCCGTCGTCGGCGATCTCGACACGGACGGTGCCGGTGCCCGCGCGGACCCGCGCCTCGATCGCCGTGCCGCCGTACTTCCACGCGTTCGATGCGAGGTTGGTGACGACCCGGCGGAGCCACTCCGCATCGGCGTAGACGCGTGCGCCGTCCGAGGTGTCCTCGAACGCGACGCCGCCCTCGGTGCCCGAGGCGAGATCCCGCAGCGTCTCCCGCACGAGGTCGGCCGCCACGAGGGGCGCCTTCGCCGGCACCGCGACGCCGAGGGCCAGCCGCTGGGACTCCAGCAGGTCGGCGATCAGGCGCTGCTGGTTCGTCGCTGCGCGCTGCATCGCCTCGAGCCCGTGCTGCACCACGTCGGGATCGAGCGCCCCGGACGCGACGTCCGACAGCAGCAGGTCCGTGTACCCCGTCACCACCGACAGCGGCCCCTTGAGGTCGTGTGCCACGATGCCGAGGAACTCGTCCTTCATCTCGTCGAGCGCCCGCAGCTGCTCCGCCGCGTGCCGCTCGGCCTCGAGGCCGAGCAGGGTGACGATGGGGCCGGCGATGCCGTCCGCGACGCGCGACAGGAGGCGCATGTCGCTGGGGCCGAGGGTGAGCGGGCGGGTCGTCCCCACGGTCACGATGCCCGCCACCTCGCCCCGCGCGACGAGCGGCAGGCTCACGATGCCCCTGATCCCCCGGTCGGCGAGCGCCCGCTCGAGGGTCCCCTCGGGTGTGCCGGCGGTGTCGCGGACGACCACGAGGTCGCGGGTCAGGAAGCTCCGCCACAACCGCTCCGGCGCGACGTAGTCCGTGCCGGCGGGGGCCATGGGGGCCGCCGGGCCGGCGACGGCCTGGACGCGCATGCGCCGGTCGTCGACCCGCACCGAGAACCCGACGCGGTCGAAGTCCGCGACCGCGCCGAGCACGAGCCGCAGGCGCTCGAGGGCGTCCTCGACCGTGCCGGCCTGGGTGACCTCCCAGGTCGCCCGCCGGACCAGCCCGTCGACACGGGAGTGGTGGCGGAGCTCCTCGAGCCGCATGGCCAGCTCGGCGTTCACGGCGGTGAGCTCGGCGTTGGCGCCGGCGAGCTCACCGGTGCGGACGTCCACCAGCCGGCGGGCATGGGCGGACCGCTGTCCGAGGAGGTGGACCAGCGCCCCCACCACGGCCGTCAGGAGCAGGCCGAGGGCCACCACGGCCACCGCCGCCCAGCGTTCGACACCGGTCACGTAGCCGGGGCCCGGCGCGGCCCGGACCGTCCACTCGCGGCCGTAGACGTCCATGGTGCGCGCCACCGACAGGTCCTGGTCGCCGTCGTCGACCCCGGCGTCCCGGATCACGGTCCCCCCGCCGTCGGTCGTGTCCACGACCCGGACCTCGAGGTCGTGTGCGGTCGCGAACCCCGGCAGGAGCGCCGACGTCCGTACCGTCGGCACGACCCACCCGGCGAGGCGCTCGCGCCGGTCCTCCGTGGTCCCGGTGGCGGCACCCACCGCGTACACGGGCACCGGCAGGGCGACCCGGGTGTGGGGCGGCGTCGCCTCGTCATCCTGGACGAGCGCGCTCAGCGACGGCTCCCCGAGGTCGCGGGCCCGGGCGTACGCCGCGGCGAGCGCGGGAACGTCGCGGACGTCCAGACCGAGGAGGTGGCGGTTCGTGTCGTAGGGGGCGACGAGCGAGACGAGCCAGCGCGATCGACCGGCCGCTGCGCCGTGCCCCTGCCGGGCCGCGTAGTCCGGGTAGCCGTCCGTGCGCTTCTCCCGGACGAAGCCCGCGACCTCGTCCGGCGACACGGGCCGCACGACGTTGACGCCGCGCAGTGCAGGGAACTGCTCGAGGTCGACCGTCTCGATCGCGCGCTCGTACTCGGCCCGGGAGACGACCGGTCCCTCGTCGAAGAGGTCCCGGAGCGCGTAGGCGGCGCCGACGTGACGCTCGAGCTCGCTCTGGATGCCGCCGATGTACGTGACGACGTCGACCAGGAGGCGCTGCTCGACCGCGGCGCGGTGGGTGGCGGCCACGCGTGCGCCGGCGCCCGCGGTGACGAGGAGTCCCACCACCACGACCGCGGCCGTCATGCTGCGAGCGCGCAAAACGAACCTCACGTCCCCGGAGGCCGTCCGGCCGTCCCCTCCTCCATCGGCGCCATCGTCCGCGGCCGAAGCGCCACCGTCGGACATGACCGTTCCGCGCGCGCCGGTGCGCTCCCTCAGCCCACGACGTCCCACACGTTGCCGGACGCGAGGAGGGACGCCAGGTCGCCCTCACCGTTGGCCGCGCGGGCCTCCGCGACCTGGTCGTTGAGGAGCTCGTCGTACACCGGACGGTCGACATCGCGGAAGATGCCGAGCGGGGTGGGCCCGGTCGGGTTGTGGGACAGCCGCGACAGCGCGAAGGCGGTCGTCGGCTCGTCGCGGTGGGCGTCGTGGATCACGACCCGGTCCCCCGCCTCCTCGGTCGGCACGATCGCCATCGACCCGTCCTCGAGGGCGATCACGGCCTGCTCGCCGTCGGTCCCGAACACGATCGGCTCGCCCTGCCGCAGCGGGATCTGGTTGATGACCTTGGTGTCGCGGCCGGTGATGGCGAGGAAGGCGTCGTCGTTGAAGACCACGCAGTTCTGGTAGATCTCGACGAACGCCGTGCCCTTGTGGAGGTACGCGGCGCGGAGGACCTCGGTCAGGTGCTTGCGGTCCGTGTCGATGGTCCGCGCGACGAACGTCGCCTCGGCCCCGAGCGCCAGCGACACCGGGTTCAGGGGCCGGTCGATCGAGCCCATCGGGGTCGACTTGTGCCGGGACCCGACCGGCGACGTCGGCGAGTACTGACCCTTCGTGAGCCCGTAGATCTCGTTGTTGAACAGCAGGATCTTGAGGTTCACGTTCCGGCGCAGCGCGTGGATGAGGTGGTTGCCGCCGATCGAGAGCGCGTCGCCGTCGCCGGTGATGACCCAGACGTCGAGATCGGGCCGGGACGTCGACAGCCCGGTCGCGATCGCCGGGGCGCGTCCGTGGATGGAGTGGATGCCGTAGGTGTCCATGTAGTACGGGAACCGACTGGAGCAGCCGATCCCCGAGATGAACACCGTCGACTCCGGCCGCGCCCCGAGCTCGGGGAGCAGGCCCTGGACCGCCGCGAGGATGGCGTAGTCCCCGCACCCCGGACACCACCGCACCTCCTGGTCGGAGGTGAAGTCCTTCTTGGTCAGATCGCCCTGTCCGGTCATGCCGGCACCTCCGTCGTCGCCAGGAGCTCCTCGATGGCGGTGACGAGCTCGGCGGAGCTGAAGGGCTGCCCCGTCACCCGGTTGTACGAGCGGATGTCCTTGAGGAACCGCGCGCGGAGGAGCATCGCCAGCTGTCCCGAGTTGTTCTCGGGCAGCAGCACCCGGTCGTAGCGCGCCAGCACGTCGCCGAGCTCGTCCGGCAGCGGGTGCAGGTGGCGCAGGTGGACCCGTGCGACGTTGCCGCCGTGCTCGCGGACGCGGTGCGCCGCGGCCCGGATGGGGCCGTACGTCGAGCCCCAGCCCAGCACCAGCACGTCCGCCCCGTCGGGGTCGTCGACCTCGAGCGCGGGGAGCTGCGCCCCGATGTTGGCGATCCGCTCGTGCCGGATCTCGGTCATCGCGTGGTGGTTGGTGCCCTCGTAGGAGATGTGGCCGGTGACGTCGCGCTTCTCGAGGCCGCCCACCCGGTGCTCCAGCCCCGGCGTACCGGGGATGGCCCACGGCCGCGCCATCGTCACCGGGTCGCGGAGGTACGGCAGGAACTCGCCGTCCTCGCCGTTCGGCTCGGTCGTGAACGACACGTCGATCGGCGGGATGGCGTCGACGTCGGGGAGGAGCCACGGCTCCGCGGAGTTCGCGAGGTAGCCGTCGGAGAGCAGGATGACGGGCGTGCGGTGGGTCAGGGCGATGCGGCAGGCCTCGAAGGCGGCGTAGAAGCAGTCGCTCGGCGACTGCGCCGCGACGATCGGCACCGGCGCCTCCCCGTTGCGGCCGAACATGGCCTGGAGGAGGTCCGACTGCTCGGTCTTGGTGGGGAGGCCCGTGGACGGTCCGCCCCGCTGGACGTTCACGATCACGACCGGGAGCTCGAT
>JAHWKB010000066.1 GCA_019348115.1 Actinomycetota bacterium
GTGCTGACGCTCTTCTTCGGGGCCGTGGCCTGGGAGCTCGCGGACGGCGGCCGACGCGACGTCGTGCGCTCGCTCTCCACGACCCTGCTGTTCGGGTTGTGGCTGCCCTTCCTGGCGAGCTACGCCGTGCTCCTCATCAGCCGGCCGGTCGACGGCGCGGTCGCGACCCTGGCCGTCGTCGGCGGAGCCATCTTCACCGACATCGGTGGCTACTTCGTCGGCACCCGGTTCGGGCGCCACAAGATCGCCCCGAGCGTCAGCCCGGCGAAGTCGTGGGAGGGCCTGCTCGGGGGGCTCGTCCTGTCCGCCCTGATCGGTGCGCTCGTCCTGCCGAACATCGGCGACCTCTTCGACGTCCCGACCGCCATCGTGCTGCCCGTGCTCGCCGGCCTCGCCGGCTTCATCGGCGACCTCACGGAGTCGATGGTCAAGCGCGATCTCGGCGTGAAGGACCTCGGCACCATCATCCCCGGGCACGGCGGCGTGCTCGATCGCGTCGATGGCATCGTGTTCGCGCTGCCCGTCGGGTACTACGTGCTCGAGGTGATGGTGTGACCACGGCGATCGACCCCTACACCCTCGACCGGGACGGGCTCGAGGCGCTGGTCGCCGAGCTCGGGCAGCCGCGCTACCGCGCCGACCAGCTGCACGCGTGGCTCGTCAAGGGCGTGGACGACCCCGAGGAGATGACGGACCTCCCCAAGGAGCTGCGCACGACGCTCGCCGAGCGCTTCGCCCCGGCCCGTCCCGAGCTCGTCGAGCACGCCGTCGCCGACGGCGGCCGCACCCACAAGCTGCTCCTGCGCTTCCCGGACGGGGAGGCCATCGAGACCGTCCTGATGCTCTACCCGGACCGCGCCACGGTCTGCATCTCCACGCAGGCGGGGTGTGCGATGGGGTGCCCGTTCTGCGCCACCGGCCAGGCGGGGTTCCGACGCCAGCTGACGGCCGGCGAGGTCATCCGCCAGGTCATCGTCGCGGACGCGGCGCTGCGCTCGGGGGACATGGGGGAGGAGCATCTCCCCGAGGGCTCGCCCGACCACGTCACCAACGTCGTCTTCATGGGGATGGGGGAGCCGCTCGCGAACACGGAGGTGACGCTCGACACCGTCCGGTGGTTGAACGACCCCGACGGCTTCCGGCTCGGGGCGCGTCACATCACGGTCTCGACGGTCGGCCTGGTCCCGGGCATCCGCCGGCTCATCGAGCTCGACCTGCCGGTGACCCTGGCGGTGAGCCTCCACGCCGGCAACGACGCGCTCCGCGACGAGCTCGTCCCCATCAACCGCACCCACCCGATCGCCGAGCTCGAGGAGGTCGTCCGTGACTACCGCGAGGCGACCAACCGGCGGGTGTCGCTGGAGTGGTGCCTCATCGGCGACGTCAACGACTCGGCCACCGACGCCGACGAGCTCGCCCGCATCGCACGCCGCCTGCGCGCCCACGTGAACGTCATCCCGATGAACCCGACGCCGGGGGTGCAGTGGAAGGAGCCGACGGCCGAGCGGGTCCGCTCCTTCATGGGACGTCTCGAGGAACGGGGCGCCAACGCGACCCTGCGGGACACGCGCGGCCGGGATGCCGACGCCGCGTGCGGGCAGCTCCTGGCGAGCTACACGCTGAACGCCGGACGTCGCCTCCCGGCCGCCGTCGGTGCCGCCGAGAGGGTCGAGCAGCTCCGCACGTCGGACGGGCCGGACGCGTGACGGACGGCGCGCCCCGCCGGGTGGTGCTGCTGGGGTCCACCGGGTCCATCGGCGCCCAGGTGCTCGACGTCGTCCGCGCGCACCCGGACCGCTTCCAGGTGGTCGCGCTCGCCGCAGGGCGGGACGCCCCCGTGCTGGCGCGCCAGGCGCGTGAGTTCGGCGTCCGCCACCTCGCGCTCGCGGACCCGGAGGCGGCGCGAGCGCTCCGGGAGGTGCTCCCGGACGCGGAGGTCCGGGACGGCGACGGGGCGGCGAGCGAGCTCGCGGCGCTCGACGCCGAGCTCGTGCTGAACGGCATCACGGGCGCCGTCGGCCTCGGCCCCACCCTGGCCGCGCTCGACGCCGGCACCCCGGTCGCGCTGGCGAACAAGGAGTCCCTGATCGTCGGTGGGGACCTCGTCGTCGCGGCGGCAGACCGCGCCGGCGGGCGCGAGCGCATGCTCGTCCCCGTCGACAGCGAGCACTCGGCGCTGGCCCAGTGCCTCCGTGGCGGACGGCGGGACGAGGTCGCCCGGCTGGTCCTGACCGCGAGCGGCGGTCCCTTCCGCGGGCGCAACCGCGACGAGCTGCGCGACGTCCGACCCGAGGACGCGCTCGACCATCCGACCTGGTCCATGGGACCGGTCATCACCGTCAACTCCGCGACCCTCCTCAACAAGGGGCTCGAGCTCATCGAGGCGCACGAGCTGTTCGACATCGGGTGGGACGACCTCGACGTGGTCGTCCACCCGCAGTCGGTCGTGCACTCGATGGTCGAGTTCGTCGACGGCTCCACGCTCGCGCAGCTGTCCCCGCCCGACATGCGGCTCCCGATCCAGCTCGCGATGGGCTGGCCGGACCGGCTCGACCACGCCTTCGTGGCGATGGACTGGACCCGGTCCCAGGAGCTCACCTTCGAGCCCGTGGACCGCGGGACGTTCCGGGCCCTCGACCTCGCGGAGGACGCCGGTCGGCGGCACGGGACCTACCCTGCCGTGCTCAACGCCGCCAACGAGGAGGCGGTCGAGGCGTTCCTGCAGGGGCGCCTGGGGTTCCTCGACATCGCCGAGCTCGTGGCGGACGTCCTGGACGACCACGCATCCTCGGAGCCGCCCGCGCCGAACGACCTGGGGGACGTGCTGCGTGCGGATGCGTGGGCGCGCACCCGGGCACACGAGCTCCTCGCCGAGCGTTCCTAGACAGACCTCGCCCCTCCCGAGAACGACAGGACCGGTCCCATGTCCAGCGGTGTCGCCATCGCGATCTTCGTGATCGGCATCATCGGCGCGATCATGCTCCACGAGTGGGGCCACTTCTGGACCGCCCGTCGGTTCGGGATGCGCGCCGACCGGTTCTTCCTCGGCTTCGGTCCCACGCTGTGGTCCACCCACCGCGGCGAGACCGAGTACGGCGTGAAGGCACTCCCACTGGGCGGCTTCGTCCGCATCCGGGGGATGGCCGAGTCCGACCAGCGCCTCGGCCCCGTCGCGACCGACGTGCTCGACCGCGACGTCGTCGCCGAGGAGCGGCGCGCCGTGGCCCAGCGCGAGAACCGCGAGCTCCTCGAGGTCCCGGCCGTGCCGGCGCCGACCTGGGACCGGCTCCGCGCCGAGCTCGCGGGCCGTGGGACCCCCCAGGCCACGATCGAGCGGATCGTCGACCGCACCCGTGCCACCGCGGGCGACGACGCCAGCGTGGACGAGGTCCGCCAGGTCCTGACCGAGGTCGTGACGACCGAAGTGCCGGACACCGGTCGCCACGGCGACCTCCTCCACCGCCTCCTGGAGGGCGACCGCGGCCGGTTCTTCCCCGACCGACCGGCGTGGCAGCGCGCGATCGTGCTCGTCGCGGGCTCGACGATGCACTTCCTCATCGCGGTCGTGCTGCTGTTCGTGGGCTTCGCCATGCTGCCGCAGCCGACCGCCGCTCCCGTCGTCGACGGCTTCACCGAGGACTCCGTCGGCGCCGAGCAGGGGCTGGAGGAGGGCGACCGCCTGGTGTCCGTCGCCGGCGTCTCCAGCGACGACTTCCAGGCGCTCCGCGAGGCGATCCGCGAGCACCCCGGCGAGCCGGTGCCGGTCGTCGTCGAGCGCAACGGCGAGCAGGTCCGGCTCACCCTCACCCCCGCCGCCGGCGAGGATCCCGACACCGGCGAGACGGTCGGTCAGCTCGGGTTCTTCCCGCGCGTGGTCGAGGAGCGCCTGCCGATCGGCGACGCCCTCTACGAGACCTTCGTCGGCGAGGCGTCCTTCAGCGCGCTGACCGTCGGCACGGTCCAGTCGCTCGGCCGCGTCTTCGGTCCCGAGGGCATCGGCGCGATCTTCGCCCAGGTCGGTGGGACGCAGGAGCGCGACCCGGCCGGTGCCGTCTCGCTGCCTGGCGTGGTCGGCCTGGCGGGGGAGGGGACCGCGATGTTCGGTCCGCTCTTCCTGCTGCTGATCCTCGCCAACATCAACATCTTCATCGGCATCTTCAACCTGCTGCCCCTCCCGCCCCTCGACGGCGGCCACCTCGCCGTGCTCGGCATCGAGCGCGGGGTCAACGGCGTCCGCCGACGCATGGGCAGGCCCGACGACTTCACGGTCGATCCACGCGCGGTCGCGGCGGTCGCGGTGCCGGTCATCGTGATCATCGGCACCGTGAGCCTCGCACTCGTGTGGCTCGACATCACGAACCCCATCCGGCTGCAGTAGCGCCGGCAGCTCAGACGGGCGGGAGCTCGGGGTCCCGGGCGCGTCGTTGCGGGACGGTTATGACGACCCGGAGCCCGCCGGCGTCCGAGGCCTCGAGGCGGACCCCCGCGCCGCAGCGCGCCAGGGCCGACCGTGCCATCGGAAGGCCGATGCCGGGTCCCCCGAGGACCGCCCCGCGATGGTCGGCCGGGATGCCCGGACCGTCGTCGTCGATCAGCAGCTCCCAGCCGGAGGCCGTGGCCCGCGCGGACACCTCGACGCGCGCACCCGCCGGGTGGTGCTCGACGGCGTTGCGGATCACCGCCTCGAGCGCGCGGGAGAGCGTCCGCGCGTCGGTACGGACGAGTGGCAACGCGGAGGTCGACGTGACGACCGCGCCACGCTCCTCGAGGAGGGGGGCGAGCTCCGCGACCACCTCGGCGAGGAGCACGGTGACGTCGGTCTCGTCAGGGGGGACGACCCGCGAGGCCGACCGGGCGTCGGTGACGATCTCGGTGAGGGTCGCGATCGCGCGCTCGGAGGAGCTGAGGACGCGCCGGGCGAAGCCGCGCGCCTCCTCCGGGAGCGCGGGGTCCTCCAGCAGCAGCTCGGCGTAGCCCTGCGCCGTGCCGATGGGGTTCTTGAGGTCGTGCGAGACCCGCGAGACGAACCGCTCGGTGGCCTCCACGGCGTCCGCCAGCCGACGTGACAGCGCCTCGGTCCCGCTGCGGTCGAGCAGCTGCACCAGGTGGTGGCCCCGTGCGTCCGGACCGGCCGGGGTCGCGACGGCGTCGGCGGGACGGCCGTCGGGGAGGCGGACCGGGAACGTCGACGGCATGCCGCGTGCGAGCAGTGCCGGCAGGCCCGGGGCCGGGTCGACCAGCAGCGTGGCGAGCGTCGCGGGCGGCTCCCCGAGCGCCGCTGCGAGCGCAGCGTTGCGCGCTCCCCAGGACCCGTCGGGGCCGACGAACCCGGTCGGGACGGGCGATCCGTCGAGCCCCGAGGGCAGCGACGGGCTGCCGTCCGCGCCACCCCCTGTCGTGCCGTCCATGGGCCCCCGCCTCACTCGACCACCCCGTGAGCGTAGACGGGGGCGCCGGTACCCTCGTCCTGCCGACCCGGCCATCTCCGCGCTCCCCGAAGGCGAGCCCGTGCCGACCTCCCTCCCCCTCGTGACCCCCGCCCCGGCGGGGGCCCCGGTCCCGTCCGGTCCCGAGCGCCGCGCGACCCGTCCCATCACGGTCGGTCCCGTCCCGGTGGGCGGCGGGGCGCCGATCTCGGTGCAGACCATGACGGTCACGCCGACGCACGACGTCGACGCGACCCTGCAGGCCATCGCCATGGTCCAGGCCGCCGGCGCCGACATCGTCCGTGTGGCGGTCCCGCGGCGCGAGGACGCCGACGCGCTCGCCCGCATCGTCGAGCACGCCCGCATCCCCGTCATCGCCGACATCCACTTCCAGTGGAAGTACGCGGTCGCCGCGATCGAGGCCGGCTGCGCCGGCGTGCGCATCAACCCGGGCAACATCAAGAAGCACGAGAAGGTCAAGCTCATCGGTGACCTCGCCAAGGACGCCGGCTGCGCCATCCGCATCGGGGTCAACGGCGGCTCGCTCGAGGACGCGATCCTCGAGGAGTTCGGCGGTCCGACCCCGGAGGCCATGGTCGAGTCTGCCCTGCGCGAGGTGCGCCTCCTCGAGGACGTCGACTTCTACAACACCAAGATCTCGGTCAAGCACTCCGACCCGTGGGTCATGATCCAGACCTACCGGCTCCTCGCCGACCGCTGCGACTACCCGCTCCACCTCGGCGTCACCGAGGCCGGCCCGAAGTACACCGGCTCGCTCAAGTCCGCCGTGGGCATCGGCACGCTCCTCGCCGAGGGCATCGGCGACACGATCCGCGTGTCGCTGTCGGCGGACCCGGTCGAGGAGGTCAAGGCCGGCATCGCGATCCTCGAGGCGCTGCACCTGCGCGAGCGCGGCCTCGACGTCGTCTCGTGCCCGTCGTGCGGGCGCGCGCAGGTCGACGTGTGGACGCTCGCCGAGAACGTGCAGAAGGGCCTCGACGGCCGCATCGACGTGCCGCTCCGCGTCGCGGTGATGGGCTGTGTCGTGAACGGCCCCGGCGAGGCGCGCGAGGCCGACATCGGCGTCGCCGCCGGCAACGGCAAGGGCCAGATCTTCCGCCGGGGCGAGACCATCGCGACCGTGCAGGAGGCCGACATCGTCGAGGCGATCGTGCACTTCGCGACCGAGATGGCCGACGAGATCCGCGCGGAGCGCGGGTCCGGCACCCCTCAGGTCTCGAGCTAGTCCCGGGTCCGTCGCCGGCGACGGAGCACCACCAGCGCGCCGAGCACCGCGACCGTGGCGAGCGTCGCGGCCGTCAGCTGCCACGCCGGCCTGGTGCCGGCGTCGCCGTCCGGGAGCTCGTCGACGGGGGCGGGAGCGGCGAGCTCCTCGTCGGGCCCGCGCACCTCGCCGAGCGCGACGGCCTGGCTCGCCCCGATGAGGCGCAGGTCCGGGCTCGCGTGGAGCGACCCGTCGGGCCGGCGCACCGTGAGCTCCGACCCGCCACCGAGGACGACGGCGTCGCCGGCGAGCGCCATCGGCGAGCCCGCCGGCACGGTGGTCTCCTCGACCACGCGGAGCCGTTCGTCCACGACGCGCAACCGCATGTCCGCGCCATCCTGGCGCGACTCGTCCTGGAGCAGGAGCCGGTCGGGACCGAGCCAGCCGTGCCCGACGGGCATCCACGAGCCGGCCGCTTCGCCGACGGGGGTCGCGGAGGCGGCATCGAGCACGAGCAGGACCGGCTCCTCCGCGAACCCGCGCACCGTCACGAATCGCCCGTCCGGGGACGCCGACAGGTCGGAGCCGGCGAGCCCCCGGAACGAGCGTCGGGTCGCGACCGCACCCGTCCCGAGGTCGACGGTGACGATCCGCGACGTGCGTGCGTCGTTGTCGCCGGCCATGAGCCAGACCTGGTCGTCCACGAAGGTGGCGCCGCCGGCGGACGGGCCCGAGAAGGTGATGGCGGGTGCCCCCAGGAGGTCGGGGGTGACGACCGTGGCATCCCCCGCTGGGGTGGCCGCGACGGTCTGGAGACGCCCGGCGTCGTCGCAACGGACCGCGAGCAGCTGCCAGCCCTCGGGCCGGTCGAGGCGCAGGGTCGCGACCACGGTGAGGTCCGGCAGCGACCGCCGCTCGACGACGGCGGTGACGTCCTCCATGCGGATGTCGACGACCTCGTCGCCGCAGCGCACGACCCGGTCGATCCACCCTTCCACGTCGGCCACGCCGAGCACGCGCAGCTCGGCGTCGACGGCCACCAGGGACGCGCCGGGGAAGCTCCCCGCGACGACCAGCGCCGGCGGGCCGGTGGCCTCCGGATCCGGGGCGACGTCGCCGCCGACCCGGGCGAGCGACGTGCCGAGGTCGAGCATGCCGCAGTCGACGGCGGCCCAGCCGCCGCCCTCGGGACGGAACGTGAGGGCGGCGATCTGGCGGGGCGCGACCATCGGACGGCAGGATGCGCCGTCGTCGAGCCGGACGGACACGACGTCCGGGAGCTCGCCGTGGAGCTCGGCGAGGACCGCCAAGGTCCCGGCCTCCCGGACGCTGCCGTCGTCGACCCGCCGGACGAGCCCCGCCACGGCGCCGGGCTCGCGCGCGACGACGTCCTCGATCGTCGCGGGCGCGCACGAGCAGGCGGACGCGGGGGGGACGGCGACGAGCACGCCCGTGACCGCCAACACGACCGCCACGATCATGGCACGCATCCCTGTCTCCTCTCGTCCACCAGGTCCGACGTCGCCGACGGGCCGCCGGTTGCCTCCGGCCCAGCGGGCCCGTGGCACCGCTGTGGGCCCGGTGGTACCATCGCGGCTCGACGGAGTGGGCCAGCTGGCCCGCTCCACTGCGTTGCGGGACCATGGACCGTTCCGGACCGGTCCCGGGACGCACGAGGAGAACCGAGGACGTCTCGCGACGGCCGGCCCCTCCAGGGCCGGCCGTAGGTGTGAGGGGACGTCGAGGACCGACCACGAGGACGAGCACATGAGCGGCACACGCGGGACGAGCGGGGACGACCTCCCCGCCCGCGTCGCCGCGCTCGTGTCGCCGGTCGCCGAGGCCCAGGACGTCGATCTCGTCGACGTCGAGGTCAAGGGGCAGGGCAACCGTCGCGTCGTCCGCCTGGTCGCGGACGCCGAGGGCGGTCTCGACGTCGACCGCATCGCCGCGCTCTCGCGGGCCGTGGGCGAGACGCTCGACGCTGACGACGTCATCCCCGGCAGCTACACGCTCGAGGTGACCTCGCCGGGGGCCGACCGCCCGATGCGCTCGGCGCGGGACTTCCGCAGGAACGTCGGCCGTGAGGTCCGCGTCGTCCGCACGAAGGAGGCCGCGCAGGCGCCCGACGTGAAGGGCGAGGTCCGCGGCACGCTCGTGGCCGTCGACGACGACCAGGTCACCGTCGAGGTCTCGGGCGACGAGCAGCAGGTCCCCCTCGCCGAGATCGACCACGGCAAGGTGGTCCTGCCATGGTGAACCAGAGGAGCCCCAGGTGAAGATCGACATCGACGCGCTGCGTCAGATCGAGCGCGAGAAGAACATCGACTTCCCCACGGTCGTCGAGGCCTTCGAGACCGCGCTCGCCTCCGCCTACAAGCGCTCCGGTCAGTCGTCCGCCGACGAGGCACGGGTCGTGCTCGACCGCATCACGGGCGACGTGACGGTCTACGCCCAGGAACTCGACGACGAGGGCAACATCGTCAGCGAGTGGCAGGAGGAGCCCACCGACTTCGGTCGCATCGTGGCCCAGACCGCCAAGCAGGTCCTCCTCCAGCGCCTGCGTGAGGCCGAGCGCGAGGCCACCTACGGCGAGTTCGTCGGCCGCGAGGGCGACATCGTCACCGGCCAGGTGAGCCTCCAGGGCAACGTGACCCTGATCGAGCTCGGGCGCACCGAGGCGCTGATGCCCTACAGCGAGCAGGTGCCCAACGAGCGTCTCGAGCACGGCCAGCACACCCGCGCGCTCGTGATCGAGGTCCGCCGGCAGCAGAAGGGCTCGCAGATCGTCTGCTCGCGGACCCACCCCGGGCTCGTCGCCGCGCTGTTCGCCCTCGAGGTGCCCGAGATCGAGGAGGGCATCGTCGAGATCAAGGCGATCGCCCGCGAGGCCGGCCACCGCACCAAGGTCGCGGTCATGAGCCACGACAGCGCGGTCGACCCGGTCGGCGCCTGCGTCGGGCCCGGCGGCCAGCGTGCCCGCGGCATCCAGAAGGAGCTGCACAACGACGAGATGGAGCGCATCGACATCGTCCGCTGGTCGGACGAGCCGGACGCCCTCGTCGCCAACGCCCTGTCGCCGGCGAAGGTCACCGACGTCTACCTCTACCCGGACGAGGCCACCGCCATGGTCGTCGTGCCGGACTACCAGCTGTCGCTCGCGATCGGTCGCGAGGGGCAGAACGCGCGGCTCGCCGCACGGCTCACCGGCTGGCGCATCGACATCAAGTCGGAGTCGCAGTTCGCCGAGGAGCAGCGCGCCTTCCAGGAGGCCTTCGAGCAGGGCCTCATCGACGAGTACGGCAACCCGCTCTCCGAGGAGGGCGAGAAGGCCATCGCCGCGGCGTACGAGTCCGCGGAGCAGGTCCGCTCGGACGTCCTCGACGACGAGCAGGAGTCGGACGTGGAGGCGGACGCCTAGTCCCCGGACCCGTCGCCGGTACCGCCCCGGGCGGATCCGCCGTGACGGGGTGAGGAACCACCCAGTACCAGCAGGAGTACGCTCGGTGCACCAGGCACCCCCCGATCTTCGCCGAAGGCCGCGCGACCGCGCGGCGGGGGACCGCACGACCCGACCGCGACGCACCTGTGTCGGTTGTCGGACGACGCGAGACAAGGACGAGCTGCTGCGGCTCGCGGCCACCCCGGACGGGGTCCGCGCCGATCCCGCCGCCCGTCTCCCCGGAAGGGGCGCGTACGTCTGTCCCACGACCGCGTGCATCGAGACGGCGGCGCACCGGAACGCCGTGCGACGCGCACTGCACGGCACATCCGAGGACGAGGTGCGGACGGCACTCGAGACGTTGCTCGCAACGGTCTCGACCTCCCAGGCACCGAAGGAGCAACACGCGTGAGCAACAAGGTCCGCGTCTACGAGCTGGCCAAGGAGACCGGCCTCCAGAACAAGGAGGTCATCCGTCGCCTGGCCGAGCTCGACATCGATGCCAAGAGCCACTCATCGTCCGTCAACGCCGGCGATGCCCAGCGCTTCCGCGAGTCCCTCGGCAAGTCCGAGGAGGACCGCAAGCGCGAGGAGGCCGAGCGCCGCGCCAAGGAACAGGCCGAGCTCGAGCGCTACCGGCAGATGACGACCTCCGCCCCGCCGGAGGGGAAGAAGGCCGCCAAGGTCCTGCCGCCGCACCTGCGCAAGCAGCAGGAGGAGCAGGAGGCCGCGGCCGGGTCGGCCGCCGCGACCGGTGGGGCCGACACGCCGCCGAAGCCCGAGACCCCAGACGCCGAGCGCCCCGCCGCCGCCGACGCCCCCGCGGCGCACGCGGGCGGCGAGCCGGCGGCCGAGGTCCCCGCGGCCGAGCCCGCGGACACGCCGGCGGCCAAGGTCGAGTCCGAGGGTGGCGACGGCACGCCGCGCAAGCGCATGCCCGGCGCCCCGCCGCCGAAGCTCAAGCCCGGCGAGGTCCCGC
>JAHWKB010000252.1 GCA_019348115.1 Actinomycetota bacterium
GGGACGCATCCATGAAGACCTTCCAGAAGAAGTTCGTCGCGCTGAGCGCCGTCGCTGGCCTCGCCATCTTCGGCGCCGCCTGCGAGGCCGAGGGTGACACCGAGGTCGAGTCGCCGGCGGTCGAGGAGCCCGTCGAGGGCGACACCACCGTCGAGGGCGACACGACCGTCGAGGGTGACACCACCGTCGAGGGCGACACCGAGACCGAGCTCGACTCCGGCACCGGTGCGACCGAGACCGAGACCGAGGCCACCAGCTGACCTCGGCGCATCCTGGACGAGCCCGCCCCTCGGGGCGGGCTCGTCCGCATCCGGGGACGTTCGCGGTGCCCGGAGGCTCAGCGGGCCCGGGGCACGGCGATCGGATCGGTGACGAGCGTGTCGACCAGGGCGCGGAGGTAGTCGGCGTTCGGCCCCGCCGCGGCCGGCGCCGAGCGACCCGCGTACTCCGTGTCGGCCCGGAGGGGGAGGAGCGGGGGGCCGTCGAGGGTGAGGTACTCCCCGCCCGCCTCGAGGATCAGCAGCACGCCTGCTGCGACGTCCCACACCTTCGGGGCGAAGCTCAGCGACGCGGCTGCGTTCCCGGCCGCGACCTGGCACAGGTCGAGCGCCGCCGAGCCCATGACCCGTGGGTTCAGTCGCACGGCGGGCCGCGCGCGCCGGGCGGTCGCCGTGGTGAGGAGCAGCGGCACGTGGCGGTTGCGGCGGTCGCTCCAGTCGACCGGCGGCATCACCGAGAGGGGCTCGCCGTTGCCGGTCGCGCCCTCCCCGGCGACGGCCTCGTAGCGCGCGGCCACGGGCGGCGCCTCCACGAGGCCGAGGACGGGGTGCCCATCCAGCGTCAACGCCATCGAGATGCACCAGTACGGCAGGCCCGAGATGAAGTTCGACGTGCCGTCGATCGGGTCCACGATCCAGGTCCAGCGGCTGTCCTCGTGGCCGGTGACGAGTTCCTCCGACACGACCGTGTGCTCCGGGAAGACCTCGGAGAGGCGTGCGAGGAGGCGGTCGTTGACCTCGAGGTCGACCGACGTCACCGGTGTGCCGTCGTCCTTGAGCTCGAGCTCGACGTTGCCCGACCGCGCGAGGAGCTCCGGGCGGAGCTCGTCCAGGAGCGGGTGGAGGGCCTCCCGGGCCGCGGCGACGACGTCGCGGTCGTCCGGTCCGAGCGACGGTGTGCGCTCCTGCGGTGGCACGTGGCTCCCCACTCGTCGGCGTCGGCGTCGGCCGACCGGGCCACGGTACTCCGCGACGCTGCCCGCCCAGGTCGAGCGGCCCACCGCTCGGCCGGGGTCCAGCGGCCGCGCGGCCCACAGCGGGTTACGGTCGCGTAGGTTACGGTCGCGTAGCAGGCCGCTTCCCCCGAGCCGCCGCCCGCCCGGGACCATGGCGGACCACATCGCAGGAGCACCACGTTGAGCGACACCACCCTCGTCCGGCCGACATCGGCGAAGCCCGAGATCCGGGGCGTGACCTACCCCGAGGACCCGCGTGCCGAGCGCGTCCAGAAGATCACCATGCTGATCGTCACGGTCCTGCCGCTCGTCGGCGTGGTGGCGGCCATGGTGCAGCTCTGGGGCTGGGGCATCACCCCGGTCGACTTCTCCATCTTCCTCGGGTTCTACGTCCTGACCGGGCTCGGGATCACGGTGGGCTACCACCGGCTGTTCACGCACAAGTCGTTCGACGCGCCGAAGCCCGTCCGGATCTTCTGGGCCATCGCCGGCTCGCTCGCCGTGCAGGGCTCGGTCATCGACTGGGTCGCCACCCACCGCCGCCACCACGCGTTCTCGGACGAGTTCGGTGACCCACACTCACCCCACCTCGATGCCGCCGACGGGTTCAAGGGCGTCTTCCGAGGCCTCTACCACGCCCACCTCGGGTGGATGTTCAACACCGAGACGACGTCGGCCGAGACCTGGGCGCCCGACCTCCTCCAGGAGGACGCGATCGTCCGCATCGACCGCGCCTTCCCGAAGCTGATCATCGCGACGTTCGTGCTCCCGGCCATCATCGGTGGCCTCGTCACCATGAGCTTCTGGGGCGCCGTCAGCGCCGCTATCTGGGGCGGCCTCGTGCGGATGTTCCTCCTGCACCACGTGACCTGGGCCATCAACTCGATCTGCCACTTCTACGGCACCCGCCCGTTCGAGAGCCGCGACGAAGCCCGCAACAACCCGATCATGGCGCTCCTCGCCTTCGGCGAGGGCTGGCACAACGCCCACCACGCCTTCCCCGCCTCGGCCCGCCACGGCCTGCGCTGGTGGGAGTTCGACGCCTCCTGGATCACGATCCGGACCATGCAGGTGCTCGGTCTGGCGCGGAACATCAAGCTCCCCTCCTCGACGCAGCTGGCGCGCAAGCGGCGCCGCGCGCACCGCGCCGCGGCCTGAGGTCGGGAGCCAGGGTGGGGGAGGTCAAGCGCGTCCGGATGACGGGTGCGGAGCGACGTGAGCAGCTGCTCGGCGTCGCCCGCGACGTGTTCGCCGAGCGCGGCTACGAGGCCACGGCCGTCGAGGAGATCGCCGAGCGCGCCGGCGTGTCCAAGCCGGTCGTCTACGAGCACTTCGGCGGCAAGGAGGGCATCTACGCGGTCGTCGTCGACCGCGAGGTGACCGCCCTGACCTCGGCGATCACCGGGGCGCTCGCCGACGCCCCCCACCCCCGCCTCGCCGCCGAGCAGTCGGCCGACGCGTTCCTGCGCTACATCGAGGAGCGCGAGCAGGGCTTCCGCATCCTCGTGCGCGACGCTCCCTCGAGCCCGTCCGTCGGCACCTACGCGAGCGTCATCTCCGACGTCGCCATCGCCGCCGAGGACCTCCTGCTCCGCGAGTTCCGGGGCCGCGGCTTCGACGAGCGCACCGCCCCGATGTACGCCCGCATGCTCGTCGGGGCGGCCGCGATGGTGGGGGAGTGGTGGCTCGACGTCCGCGAGCCGTCGCGCGAGGTCGTCGCGGCCCACATCGTCAACCTCATGTGGCACGGGCTGAAGGACCTCCAGCCGCGCCCCGAGCCCCTGCGCGCGCGGCGCTGACGGCTACCGTCGCCCCGTCCCGACCGACGCCGAACCCGCGGGAGCGACCGTGAGCCGCCAGCCCTTCCTCACCTCGCGCCTGCAGGGCTTCGGCAGCACGATCTTCTCGACGATGAGCGCGCTCGCGCTCGCCCACGACGCCGTCAACCTCGGGCAGGGCTACCCCGACGACGACGGCCCGGACGAGGTGAAGGACGCCGTCGTCGCCGCCATCCGCGACGGCCGGAACCAGTACGCCCCGGGCCACGGGGTCGGCCCGCTGCGGGCCGCGATCGTCGACCACCAGCAGCGGTTCTACGGGATGGAGCTCGACCCCGACGACGAGGTCTCGGTGTCCGCCGGCGCGACCGAGGCGCTGTGCGCGACCATCCTCGCGCTGTGCGAGGTCGGCGACGAGGTCATCACCTTCGAGCCGTACTACGACAGCT
>JAHWKB010000253.1 GCA_019348115.1 Actinomycetota bacterium
TGGGTCGACTGCCGGGTCTGGGCCAGCTACGACGGCGGTGACCACCGCATCATCGTCGGCGAGGTCGTGGACATGGGCCTCGGGGGGCAGGAGGACCCGCTCGTCTACTTCCGCAGTGCCTACACCAACGCCGTCCGGCCGACCGACCCGGGCCGCTGAGGGGCACGCCGTGCACACCGAGACGTTCGAGCTGCGGACCGGCAGCGACCGCTTCACCGACATCACCGGTCGCGTCTCCGAGGTCGTGGCACGCGCCGGCGGTGGTGACGGGCTGTGCTCGGTCTTCCTGCCGCACGCCACCGCCGGCCTGGCGCTGTTCGAGACCGGCGCCGGGACGGAGGACGACGTCGACGAGACCGTCGACCGGCTGCTCCCGCGCGACGACCGGTGGCGCCACGCGCACGGCTCACCGGGCCACGGCGCCGACCACGTGCTGCCGGCGTTCGTGAGCCCCAGCCTGACGGTGCCGGTCGTCGACGGCCGGCTCGCGCTCGGCACGTGGCAGTCGATCGTGCTCGTGGACCCCAACGTGGACAACCCGGTCCGGACGGTGCGGGTCAGCCTCCTGACCTCCTGACCTCCCGACTCCCGTCGGTGCGGTCAGCCGAGCGTGCCGAAGAGGCGGTCGCCGAAGTCGCCGAGGCCGGGGACGATGTAGCCGACGTCGTTCAGGCCCTGGTCGATGGCCGCGACGACGATGCGGGTCCCCGGGTTCGCGGTGTGGATGAGGTCGATCGCCTGCTGGGTGGCGACGACGCCGAGGACGGTCACCTGCGCGGCGCCCTCGACGTGGAGCGCGTCGACCGCCGCGCTCGCCGACCCGCCGGTCGCGAGCATCGGCTCCAGCACGAGCACCCACGCGTCGGTCAGGTCCGGGACCTTGAAGTAGTAGCGCTCGGGCTGCAGCGTCTCCTCGTCACGCTGGAGCCCGATCATCCCGACGTTCGCCGAGGGGATGACGTCGTGGACGCCCGTCAGGAGACCGAGCCCCGCGCGCAGCACCGGGACGGCCACGATCGGGTGGGCGGGCCGGCGGGCGGGAGCCGGTCCGAGCGGGCCGATGACCTCGCCGGTCTCGACCGGGATGTCGCGCACGGCCTCCATGGCGAGCATGGCCCCGAGGCTCCTCGTCGCCGCCCGGAAGCGGTCCGGCGGGGTCGACTGGTCGCGGAGCCGCGCCAGTTGGAGGCCGGCGGACGGGTCGGTGAGGACCTTGACGAGGGACACGGGAGCTCCGGGATCGCGACGCCCGTGAGGGCGGCATCGTGGCGCCGCGGGGGCGCCGGGGGTCGGTCACTAGCCTAACGCCGGGGGGCTCGACCGCCCCGGATGGAGGCCACGGTGGGACGTCGCGCGGCCGGCACGCTCCTCGCGGCGCTGCTGCTCCTCCCGGCGTGCCTGCGCAGCGGCCCCGAGCCAGCGCCCTCGCCCAGCCCGACGGCGCCGGTCACGGCCGCCCCCTCGCCGGCGACGGGGCTCGAGGTCGCGGTGGTGCTGCCGCCCGCGTCGCTCGGCGCCGCCGCCGGGGCCGCGGCCACGCGCGAGGATCTCGACGACCTCCGCCGACGGCTCGGCGCGGACATCCGCTCGCTCCGCGTGGTGCAGCCCGATGCGCCGGCGTTCGTGGCGGACGTCACCGAGGTGGTGGCGGAGGGCGGCGCGGACCTCGTGTGCGTCGTGGGCCCCGGCGCCGGCGAGGTCGTGCTCGCGGCCGCGCCACGCTTCCCCACGACCGAGTTCTGCGCGACGCCTGCGACGGCGGCGGCCGAGCTGGTCCCTCCGAACGTGCTGCTGATCGACGTCCGCGTCGAGGAGGTCGCGTTCCTCGCCGGCGTCGCGGCCCGCCTCGCGGACCGGCCGCGTGCGCCGGGGTTCGTGGGCGGCGAGTTCGAGCACGCCATCGACCTGCAGCGGACCGCCTTCGGCCTCGGGATCAACGCCGTCGGCGGCGAGCCGCGCACGCCCTACGTCGGGTTCCCGGCGGCGGACGAGGCGCGCGGCTACGAGCTCGCCGCCCCGCAGTACGCCGCCGGCGTGACCGTGATCTACAGCGCGGCCGGGGAGGCCGACCGGGGCGTGCTCCGGGCGGCCGAGGAGGCGGACCGGCTGGTCATCGGCTCCCGCGACGTCCTCGCGCCGGACGACGAGGAGCAGCTGTCGCCGTCCGTCCTCCTCCTGACGGACATGGACGTGGTCGTGGCGCTCGAGCTCGCGTTCACGCAGGCGCTGTCGACGTGGGAGGGCGGGGTCGCCAGCGTCGGGCTGGCCGAGGACGCGCTCCTGCTCGTCCCCGGGGCGAGCCCCGTGTACGGCGACGTCGCCGACGCGCTGGCGGAGGTCCGGGCGCGCGTCGAGGCCGGCGAGCTCGATCCGCTGGCCGGCCCGTGACCTGGGGACGGGAACGCCGGCCCGGCGATGGCCGGCGACCCCCCTACGATGGCGCGCGACCGCCCCGAGACCGGAAGTGAGCCCGCTGTGCGTCGAGCCAAGATCGTCGCCACCCTCGGGCCGGCGCTGGACGATCCCGGCAAGCTCCGCGCCGCCATCGCCGCCGGCATCGACATCGTCCGCCTGAACTTCTCGCACGGCACCCACGAGGAGCACGCGCGTCGGCTCGAGCAGGTCCACGCCGCGGCCGACTCGCTGGGCCGCAACATCGGCAGCCTCGGGGACCTCCAGGGACCGAAGATCCGGCTGGGCATCCTCCCCGACGAGGGCGTCGAGCTCTCCGACGGCGCCGAGGTCGTGCTGCTCCCCGGACGCGAGGAGCTCGACGAGTACCGCGACGGCGTCGGCACCCCGGTCCTCCCCGTCGTCTACGAGAACCTCCACGACGACGTCGAGCCGGGCGCGCTGGTGCTGATCGACGACGGCCTCATCCGGCTCGTCGTCTCGCGCGTCGAGGGCGACACGGTCTCGGCGCGCGTCGTCGCCGGCGGGACGGCGAAGTCGCGCAAGGGGGTGAACCTCCCCGGCGTCGACGTGTCCGCGACCTCGCTCACCGAGAAGGACCGCGAGGACGTCAAGGCCATGGTCGACATGGGCTGCGCGTGGATCGCCCTGTCGTTCGTGCGTCGTGCCGAGGACATCCGCGAGGTGCGCGAGGTCGTCCGGGGACTGGGCGGCGAGGCACCGATCATCGCGAAGCTGGAGCGGCCCGAGGCGATGGACAACCTCGAGTCGATCGTGGTCGCCACCGACGCCGTGATGGTCGCCCGCGGCGACCTCGGTGTCGAGATCGGTCCCGAGCGGGTCCCGGCGCTGCAGAAGGAGATCATCTCGCTCTCCAACCGCGAGGGCCGGCCGGTCATCACGGCCACCGAGATGCTCGACTCGATGATCCGCAACCCGCGGCCCACCCGCGCCGAGGCCTCCGACGTCGCCAACGCCATCTTCGACGGCACCGACGCGGTCATGCTCTCGGGCGAGACCGCCGCGGGGCGCT
>JAHWKB010000254.1 GCA_019348115.1 Actinomycetota bacterium
CGAAGGCGATGAGGCGGTCCTCCCCGCACGCGCGTCCGACGGCGGCGGCACCCCAGGCGCCGGCGGCCGGACCGGACAGCAGCGTGTGGACGGGCGAGCGCGCCGCGACCGACGCCGTGAACGTGCCGCCGCCGGAGCGCATGACCTCGACCGGCACGCCCAGCGATCGCTCGCCCAGCCGGCGCTCGAGCGAGCCGAGGTAGCGCGCCATCGGCGGGCCGACGTAGGCGTTCAGCGCCGTGGTGGAGGTGCGCTCGTACTCGCGGAAGACGGGCAGCACCTCGCTCGACCGCGAGATCGCCACCTCGTCGCCGAGCGCCTCCCGCAGCGCCGACGCCAGCCGGACCTCGTGCCGGTCGTCGAGGAACGAGAACAAGAGGCTCACCGCGACCGCCGCCGGCGACAGCTCCCGCACGGCGTCGACGACGCGCGCCACCTCGGCCTCGGACAGCTCCTCCAGGACCGCGCCCTCCGCCGTGATCCGCTCGGCCGCCTCCACGACCCGCGACCGGTCGACGAGCGGTGCCGGGCGGTCCGCCTCGAGGTCGTAGAGCGACGGGCGGTCCTGGCGGCCGATCTCGAGGAGGTCGCGGAACCCCGCGGTCGTGACGAGCACGAGCGCCGCGCCGGCGCGCTCGAGGACGGCGTTGGTGGCGACCGTCGTGCCGTGGACGAAGCGGGCGAGGTCCGCGGGCGCGACGCCGAGGCGGTCGCCGCCGGCGAGCACCCCCGCCGCCTGGTCGTCCGGCGTCGATGGGACCTTCGCCACCTCGATGCCCCCGTCGCGCTCGAGCACGACGTCGGTGAACGTCCCCCCGACGTCGACCCCCATCCGGGGGTCCGTGCGCTCCGAGCGGTCGGGACCGGCCATCACCGACGACCTCCCGGGCCCACCTCGGGGGGTGGCGGACCGGTCTTGCGGTCGATGTTCTCGGCGTGCTGCTCGGTCTCGCGCAGCAGCACGACCACCTCGTCGAACCGATCCACGAGCCGGTCGACCGCGGTCGCCAGCTCGACGATGCTGCGGTTGGTCGTGGAGAAGTCCGTCTGCAGCATCCCGAGGACGCGGTTCGTCTCACGGATCTCGCCGCCGAGGTCCGCGAGGCCGGCGTTGAGGTCCGCACGGAGCGCCGGCAGCGTGTCGATCGCCGACAGGGAGTCCTGCAGGTCGGCGATACGGGTCTCGAGCCGGACGAGCGGGTCGCCGAGGTCCTGGATGCGCCCGTCGAGGCGCTCCAGGCCGGGCCCGACCGGCTCGATGGCCGGGAGCACCTGGTCGACGTCGTCGCCGATGTCCTCCACCTCGGGCTGGATCGTCTGCAGGATCGGCAGCGACGTCTCGATGAGCGACAGCGTCCGGTCCACACGCTGCACGAGCGGGAGGACGATGGCCGCGACGACGAGCGCGACGACCACGACGAGCGTGCCCACGGCGACGGCGATCCGCCCGAGCGGGAGCTCCCGCACCTGCACGTCGACGATGGCCGCCTCCTCCTGGTCCCCGCCACCTTAGGCACGGCCCTGCAGGAGCCTCCAGCCGGGCTCAGGCGTCCCGTGCCCCGAAGGCGACGACGACGAGGATGGTCGCCGCGGCGAGGGTGACCCACAGCCCGGCGCCGGCGCGCACCGAGAACGCGAGCTCGACGTCCGCGGGGAGGCGGTCGGCGAGGCCCGCCAGCTCGCGGAGGCGGCTGCCGGCGACGTCGAACCGCGACACCGGGGGGAACAGCAGCCCCCCGGCCGTCACCGTCGCCGCGAGCCCCAGCCCGGCAGCCAGCTCCACGTCGCGGGTGAACGGCACCGGCCGGTCCAGCGCGAGGAGGATCCCGATCGTCACGGCGACGAGCGCCAGCGCGGGGACCAGCCACCCCCACGGGTGCGCCTGCCAGCCGGCCAGCGACGCGACCGGGCGGCTCTGCTCGCCACCGAGCATGTCGACGGTGGCCGTCACCTGGTACCACGGCAGGTAGGCCGCGACGAGGGCCGCGACGCCGGCGGTCGCCGAGACGACGCCGAGCACCCCGCGGGCACGCCGGAGGAGACGCAGGTACAGCAACGCATCGCCGCGCACGCCGGCCTCCCTTCCCGTCCCGCCAGCGGTCGCAGGCTAGGCGGGAGCCGCTCCGGTCAGCGGACGTCGGTCGTGGTGACCTGCCCCGCCGTGACCTCCACGACGACCGGCCGCGCGCCCTCGACCCCGACGGTCCAGCGCCCGGGCGCGAGCCCCACGAACCCGGCGCGTCCCGTGGCGTCGGTGCGCATCCGCACGGGCTCGCCGCCGGTCGCCGGCGCCGCCACGACGGTCTGGCCGTCGCGCGCGATCGCGAGCACGTGCCCGCGCGTCGGTCGGGTCTTGGCCGCGACGTCCGGCGCCGGCGCCGGCGCCCGGAAGCGCGAGCTCGCGAGGCTCGACAGGAGCTTGCCCTGCCCGTCGCTCGAGTCGAGCTGGTAGCTGTAGAGCACCGCCCCGTGGGTCGCCGCCAGCGCGTCGTCGAGCTGCGCCAGCGAGGACGACACCGGGTTCAGGTAGCTGCCCTGCCCGACGGCGCGGATGCCGTTCGGGAGCGAGGCGAGGAAGCGCGTCCACTGGTCGTACCAGCCGCCGTACCGCGACTCCTGGAAGTAGATCATCGGGAAGACCATGTCCATGATCCCGCGGTCCAGCCAGGTCGGCCAGTCCTGGAACTTCTCCCGGTACGCGCGCGTGCCGCGGAACGAGGCGCGGAGGTCGCTGCCCGTGGGCCCCTCGCCCTGGGCGATGGCGGCCATCGACAGCGCGACCGTCGGGTCGGCGGCGGCGACCTCGAGGTAGACGCGGCGCGCGAGGTCCTCCGTCTGTCGCCGGCGGAAGTCGTCGAGCGACATCCCGCCGCCCACGCGGCGGTAGCGCTCCTCGGCGATCGGGTTCATGCGGCTGCCGCCGGTGGCGTAGCGGAGGTAGTCGAGGTGGATGCCGTCGACGTCGTAGCGCTCGACGACCTCGCGGGTCATGGCCGCGACGTGGTCCTGCACCCCGGGGATGCCCGGGTCGAGCATCCCGTAGTTCGACTCGACCGAGGCGGCCATCCACGAGCCCTGGGACCCGTTCGGCCCGTGCAGGCGGTAGATGTGGTCGGCCGGCAGCGTCTCCTCCTCGAACAGCGTGTGGTACGTCGGCATGACCGAGAACCACACGTGCACCTCGAGCCCGCGTGCGTGCGCGGCCGGGATCAGCCGACCGAGGAGGTCGAGGCCCGGTGGCATCTCCGGGTCGCTCGTCCGTGGGAGGACGTCGGAGTCGTAGAAGGCGTCGTGGCGGCGGGCGGCCTGGACGACGATGGTGTTGAGGTTGGCCCGGGCGGCGGCGTCGAGGACGCGGTCGATGCCGGAGCGGGACTTGAGCGCGTCGTCGAGGACGTGCACCCAGAACCCGCGGAGCTGCGCCTCCGGGCCGCCGGCG
>JAHWKB010000067.1 GCA_019348115.1 Actinomycetota bacterium
GCTACCAGGCCGACGCGCTCGCGTGGCTCAGGTTCCTCGACCGCGCCGGCCTCGGGGGTTGCCTCGCGCTGGACATGGGGCTCGGCAAGACCCCGACCATGCTCGCGCACCTGCGGCAGACGACCGAGCAGGGGACGAGCCTCGTCATCGCGCCGCCGGCCGTGGTGGGCAACTGGGCGTCCGAGGCGAGGAAGTTCGTGCCCGACCTCAAGGTGCTCGTGCACCACGGGGCCAACCGGACCGACGCCGGCGAGCTCGCCCGCGAGGTCGCGGACGTCGACGTCGTCATCACGACCTACGGCACGGCCGTCCGCGACATCGCGGACCTCGCCGAGATCGCGTGGGGCAAGGTCGTCCTCGACGAGGCCCAGGTCATCAAGAACCACACCAGCGAGACGGCGCAGCAGCTGCGCCGCCTCGACGCCCGGACCCGGGTGGTGCTGACCGGCACGCCGATCGAGAACGGCCTCGGCGACCTGTGGGCGCTCCTCGACTTCGCCAACCCCGGGCTCCTCGGCGGGCGCGCCGGGTTCATCGCGCAGATGTCGAAGGCGGGGGACGCCAAGAGCAGCGCCGAGCAGGCGCTCCGGACGCTCAACGGCGTGCTGGTCTTCCGTCGGACCAAGGCCGAGCCGGCCATCGCGGCCGAGCTGCCGGACCGCATCGACGAGCTCGACCACTGCCCGATGACGCCGGAGCAGGTCGGCCTCTACCAGGCGGTCCTGGACGAGCTCGTCATCGCCACCGCCGAGACCGACGACGGCAGCCCGAAGAAGAAGGGCGCGGTGCTCGCGGCCATCACGGCGCTGAAGCAGATCTGCAACCACCCCGCGGCGTACACGGGCGACGACGGTCCCCTCGAGGGACGTTCCGGCAAGCTCGCCCGGCTGATCGAGATCGTCGGGTCCGTGTTCGAGGCCAACGAGCGCGTGCTGATCTTCACCCACTTCGCCACGTGGGGGGAGCGCCTCGCCGAGCACCTCACCGAGCGGACCGGCGTCCAGGTCAACTGCTACCACGGCGGGCTCGCCCGCGGGGCGCGCGACAAGATGATCAAGGAGTTCCAGGAGGGGGAGGGGCCGGGGGCGCTGGTGCTGTCGCTGAAGGCCGGTGGCACGGGGCTCAACCTCACGGCCGCGAGCCACGTGGTCCTGTACGACCGCTGGTGGAACCCCGCGGTCGAGGACCAGGCCCGCGACCGCGCGTGGCGGATCGGGCAGACCCGGACGGTCGTGTCGCACCGGCTCGTCTGCCCGGGCACGGTCGACGAGCGTGTCGAGGAGGTCGTCGCGGGCAAGCGGCGGATCGCCGACATGGCCTTGCCGAAGTCGAGCTCCGTCGGTGACCTCGACTCCGACCAGCTCCGCGCGGCGCTCGGCATCGACGCCGACGCCCTCCTCCTCGACGAGGAACCCGAGACGGCGGGAGCATCCCGATGAGCCGACGACGCAACCGCAGCCGTGGAGGACAGCGCCGGCGTGGGTCCGGCGGTCAGGACCAGCAGGCCCCCGACCAGCAGCCGAAGGGCGCGGAGCAGGGCGGCGGCGGTCAGGGCGATGGCGGCGGGAAGAGCGACGGTGGTGGCAAGGGCAACCGCGGGGGCGGCAGCCGCAGTCGGGGTCGTGGCTCGCGCCGGCGTGGCCGCGGCCGCCGGCCCGAGGGCGTCGGCTTCTGGGGCGACGCCGGGCAGCTCCCCGATCCCACCCCGGACATCCGGCTGACGTCCGACCCCGCCGCGGTCGCCCGCTCGCTCGGCACGCCACCGCTCCCGGGCCACGAGCAGATCGCCGGGCACTACTTCGCCGCGGTCTACGACCGGGCCGTGGCGACCGCCGGCGCGCTCGCCGCGGCCGGCGGGCTCATCGAGCCGGACGAGCTCGCCGACGAGCTCGGCGACGACGACACCGAGGCCTGATCCCCCGAGTTCGCATCGGCTCGTTCGGCTCAGCCGACACGTTTCGCTGCGAACTCCGTCAGGTGAGGGTCTCGCGGATGAGGCTCCGGAGGCGGTCGACGCCGACGCCCTTCTCGGCGCTCACCCACAGGACGTCGCCGCGCTCGACCCCGCAGCCGTCGGCGAGGTCGCGCTTGCGCCGCTCGCGCTTCGACGAGCGGACCTTGTCGTGCTTGGTCGCGACGATGCGGAAGCCCACGCCGTGGTCCCGGAGCCAGGCGAGCATCTCGACGTCGAGCTTCGTCGGTCCGACCTCGCCGTCGACGAGCAGCAGCGTCAGCCGGAGCGCCGGCCGGGTCGTGAGGTAGCGCTCCATCCGCTGCTGCCACTGCCGGCGCGTGTCCTTCGACGCGCTCGAGGCGTAGCCGTAGCCCGGCAGGTCGACGATCGTGCCGCCGTCCGCGAGCGCGAAGCAGTTGAGGAGCTGGGTCTTGCCGGGCTTGCCCGACACCTTCGCGAGCGCCTTCCGGGCCGCGAGCGCGTTCAGGAGCGAGCTCTTGCCGACGTTGGAGCGTCCGACGACGGCGACCTCCGCCGGCGTGTCGGGGAGCTCCGCGACGTCCGGCGCGGACGTCACGAAGGTGAGCTCGAGCGGCCCGCTCACGCCGGCGCCCCCGCCGTCGCCCCGCGCGCGGCTCCCGCTCCGCGCGCGCGATGCGCCCGCGACCGTGAGCAGCCCTCGGACCGTGAGCAGCTGAGCCCAGCATGCTGGGAGGAACTGCTCACGGTCGCTGCGGTACCCACGGTCCAGTCGGGAACGCGCGCCGGCGTGCGCTCGTCGCCGGCGCTCACGCGTCCGGGTAGGTCGCCTGGGCCGGCGCCTGCCCGTGGCCGTCGAGGTCGGACAGCGTCGAGGACGAACCCGCGCTCGGTACGTAGCCGACCTGGCAGAAGCCGTGGTTGCAGTAGCCGCCGGGGTTCTTGGCGAGGTACTGCTGGTGGTACGCCTCGGCGTAGTACCAGGGGCCGGCGTCGTCGAACGGGCGGATCTCGGTGGTGATCTCCCCGAAGCCGGCGTCGGCGAGCGCCTGCTGGTAGCGGTCGCGCGAGCGTTCCGCGACCTCCATCTGCTCGTCCGAGGTCGGGTACAGCGCGGTGCGGTACTGCGTCCCGATGTCGTTGCCCTGCCCGTAGCGCTGGGTCGGGTCGTGGTTCTCCCAGAAGTGCTTCAGGAGGGTCTCGTAGCTCACCTTCCCCGGGTCGTAGACGACGAGCACGGCCTCGGCGTGGCCGGTGCGGCCGGTGCAGGTCTCCTCGTAGGTCGGGTTGGGCGTGTAGCCGCCCGTGTAGCCGGCGGCGGTGGTGAACACGCCGTCGAGCTCCCAGAAGATCCGCTCGGCACCCCAGAAGCAGCCCATGGCGAGGTACGCGACCTCGTGACCCTCCGGCCACGGCGGCGTCAGCGGGTTGCCGTTGACGAAGTGGGCGTCGGGGACGTGCAGGGGCTCGTCGCGTCCGGGGAGCGCTTCGTCCGGGGACACCATCTCGCTCTTCTTGCGCTGGAACACCTCGTCGCCTTCGTCCGGTGCGCATGCAACGGTACCGGCGGTGGGAACCGCGGCCGCCGCCGTGCGTCCCACCGGACGACGAGGAGGTCGGCATGGTCGGTCCGAGGCGACGGTGGCTGGCGCTCGTCGCCGGCCTCGTGCTGGCCGCGTGCGGAGGGCCGTCGCTGGCCCCGGTCGGGGACGGCCCCCACGGCGCCGCGGCCGGCGGGGCGGTCGACGGCTGCCGGCGGGCGCTTCCCGACGACGACCCGCACCCGATCCGCGACGGCGCCGGGACAGGCCAGGACCCGGCGCTCACCGGTGCGTGGGTCGAGGAGATCGCCGCCGAGGTCCAGACGGCGCACACCGACGTGCTGGGCGGCCTCTGGCTCGACCACGACGCCGGCGAGCTCGTGATCATGGTCCCGGGGACCGAGGGACGCGACGAGTTCGAGCGGCTCCGCGCCGAGGCGCCGGAACCGGAGCGTGTCGTCTGCATGGAGGCGACGCACACCGAGGACGAGCTCCGTGACCTCCAGCACCAGGTCAGCGAGCGGCTCACGCCCAACGGCCGGCCGCTCGTCTCCGGCACCGACGTGGTGACGAACCGCCTGCGCGTCGAGTACGAGGGCGACCTCGCCGAGGCCGAGGAGGCGCTCGGCGAGCTCGCGGGCCATCCGGGCCTCGAGCTCCAGGTGCCCGCGTGCGCGGAGGTCGTCCCACTCCCGGACGGGGCGCAGCCCCTCCCGGGGGGCGGCTCGACCTGCCAGAGCATGGAGGCGCTGTTCACCGGCACCCTCGTCGGCGACCCCGCCGCGGGCTGTGCGTGGTTCGAGGACCAGCAGGGTCAGCCCACCACGGTCCTCTGGCCCCGGGGCTGGTCCCTCACCGAGGACGGCACCGTCCTCGACCACCGGGGTGAGCCGCGCGCGCGCCTCGGCGACGCCATCGCGTCCGGCGGCGGCAACGTCCCGCTCCAGGAGGGGCAGCGGGCCTGCGGGACGGGTGGTGAGGACGGCGCCTGGGCCGTCGGGACGCTCGAGGCCGCGCCGGCGTCGTAGCCGGCGCCGCCGTCCGTCGTCATCGGGGGAGGATGCTCCCGGCCATCAGCGCGTCGAGCTCGGGCTCGATCCGGCGCAGCTCCGCCGGCTCGAGCTCCATCATCGTGTCGGAGTAGACGCACGACGCCGGCGTGTTGGACAGCGCGGTGACCAGCTCGAGCTGGCCGCCCACGATCGTGACGTAGGTGATGTTCCGCTCCGCCTCGGTCCCGTCGGCGGCGATGCCGGAGAACCCGTACCGCAGCGCCGGCGACCCGGCGAGCGTGACGGGCTCCGTCGGGTGCTCCTCGTAGCCGTAGCCCGTCGCGCAGCCGTCGGTGCGGTCGACCGAGAAGGTCTCGTGGTACTCCGCGACGTAGCTGCGCAGCGCGGCCTCGAGGCCGTCGGCCCCGAGGGTCGCCGTGAGGTCGTCCCCCAGGGGCGACCGCATCGCTTCGATCATCCCCAGGGGGCGGTCCCCGTCGTGGACGCACACCATCGGCGCGTCGCCGAGGCAGTCGCGCAGCGACCACCCGCCGGCGAGCGGCACGTCGAGGGCGGGATCGTTCCAGTCCACGGTCACCGTGCCGGCCGGCGGAGCCGAGCGCGTGCCGGGCTCCTCGACGGGCGCCGGCGACGTCGGCGGTGCGGTCGCCCTCGGAGGGCTCGGCTCGGTGGGAGCGGCGGTCGAGCCGTCCGTGCAGCCGGCCAACGCCAGGGCGGCGATCCCCGCCGGCAGCAGCCGGCGCACGGTCGAGCGTGGTGCGTGCATGGTCGCTCCTGTGCGCGTCGTGCGGTCGTGCGTGTCGGCGGTCGGACGTCGGTCTGCCCGATCCGGATGCCCGGCGTGCGCTGCGCGTGACAGCGCGGCGGTAGCGTCGCCGACGTGGAGCGGTTGCCGGTGGAGGAGGTGCTGCCCGACGTCGTGCGCGCGCTCGACGACGGGCGCCCCGTCGTGCTCCAGGCCCCGCCGGGCGCCGGCAAGACCACGCTCGTGCCGCTCGCGCTCCTCGACCTGCCGTGGGCGGCGGACGGCCGCATCGTCGTGCTCGAGCCGCGCCGGCTGGCGGCCCGGGCGGCCGCCCGGCGCATGTCGCACCTCGTCGGCGACCGCGTCGGTGGCACCGTCGGCTACGTCACCCGTGACGAGCGGCAGGTGTCGCGGGACACCCGCATCGAGGTCGTCACCGAGGGCATCCTCGTCCGACGCATCCAGCGCGATCCGTCGCTCGCGGGTGTCGCCGCCGTGCTGTTCGACGAGTTCCACGAGCGGAGCCTCCACGCCGACCTCGGCCTGGCGCTGACCCTGGAGGCCAGGTCGGCGCTGCGCGAGGACCTCCGCCTCGCCGTGATGTCGGCGACGCTCGACGGCGAGCGCGTGGCAGGCCTCCTCGACGACCCTGTGGTCGTGACGAGCGAGGGCCGGCGCTACCCGGTGTCGACGACCTACCGACCGCGTCCGGTCAGCACGTCCGTGGAGGACGCGGTCGCGCGCGTGGTCGACGAGGCGCTCCTGGGTACCGACGGCGACGTGCTCGTCTTCCTCCCCGGCGCACGGGAGATCCGCCGCGTCGCCGAGCGGCTCGCCGGCATCCCGGACGTCCTCGTGGCACCGCTCTACGGCGCGCTCCCGCCGGCCGCGCAGGACCTCGCGCTCGACCCCGCCCCGGACGGGATCCGCAAGGTCGTGCTCGCGACCGACATCGCCGAGACGAGCCTGACGATCGACGGGGTGCGGGTCGTCGTCGACAGCGGCCTCGCCCGCTCGCCACGGTTCGACCCGCGGACGGGGATGTCGGCGCTCGAGACCGTCCGCATCTCCCAGGCCTCCGCCGAGCAACGGCGGGGGCGGGCGGGCCGCGTGGCGCCCGGCACCTGCTTCCGGTGCTGGGCCGAGCGCGAGCACGCCGGTCTGGAGCCGCACACGCCACCCGAGATCGCCTCGGCCGATCTCGCCGGCCTCGCGCTCGAGGTCGCCCGGTGGGGCGCGACCGGCCCGGATGAGCTGGCGCTCGTCGACCAGCCGCCCGAACGCGCCTACGCCAGCGCCCTCGCCCTCCTCCGCGACCTCGAGGCGGTCGACGTCGACGGCCGCATCACGCCCCACGGGGAAGCGCTCGCCGAGCTGCCGCTGCACCCCCGGGTCGCGCACCTCGTCGTGCGCGGCACCGAGCTCGGTCTCGGCGGCCTGGCATGCGACGTGGCGGCGCTCCTCGCCGACCGGGACGTGCTGACGACCGAGCACCGCACGTCGGTCGCCGACCTGGCGGCCCGCGTCCGGGTGCTCCGCGGGGCGCCGGCGCCGCCCGGCACCCGCGTCCGCCGCGGTGCCCTGGCGCGCGCGGGGCGCGAGGCCGACCGGCTCCGCCGGCTCGTCGGTGCCGACACGGGCGGCGACCCCGAGCGGACCGGCAGCCTCCTCGCACTCGCCTATCCGGACCGGGTGGCACAACGGCGGGGGAGTGCGCGTGGGACCTACCGGCTGGCATCGGGTCGCGGCGCACGCCTGTGGGAGGACGACCTCCTCGCCGGCGAGGAGCTCCTCGCCGTCGCCGACGTCGACCTCGGGAGCTCGGAGGCGCGCATCTGGCTCGCCGCCGCCGTGGACGCCGACGACCTGCGGGAGGTGCTCGGCGGACGGATCGCCACCGGCGACGTGGTGGCCTGGGACGACGAGCGCGGCGACGTCGTGGCCGAGTGGCGCGAGCAGCTCGGCGCGGTGGTGCTGACGCGCCGGCGCGCGACGGACGCCGGCGGTGCGGCGATCACCGCGCTCCTCGACGGCGTCCGGAGCCTCGGCCTCGACGTCGCCCTGCCCTGGAGCCGGGAGACCCGCGAGCTCCGGGACCGCATCGCCTTCCTCCACCGGGTGCTCGGTGACGACTGGCCCGACGTCTCCGCCGAGGCGCTCCTCGACTCGCTGGAGGGGTGGCTGGGACCGTTCCTGTCGGGGGCGAGGCGGCGGGGCCACCTCGCGTCCGTCCCGCTGCGGGACGCGCTCCTGTCGCTCGTCGGGTGGGACCGCGTCGCGGAGCTCGACCGGCTCGCGCCGGAGCGGCTCGAGGTCCCGAGCGGCTCGCGCGTGCGGCTGGACTACACCGGCGACGCCCCGGTGCTGCCGGTCAAGCTCCAGGAGATGTTCGGCGCGACGGAGACGCCGACCGTCGCGGGCGGACGCGTGGCGGTCACGATCCACCTGCTCTCGCCGGCGCGGCGTCCGTTGCAGGTCACGGCCGATCTCGCGAGCTTCTGGCGCGACGTCTATCCGCAGGTCCGCGGCGAGATGCGCGGCCGCTACCCGAAGCACCCGTGGCCCGAGGACCCCCTGACCGCCCCCGCGACGGCGCGCACGAAGCGCCGGTCCTGACGCTCACACCTCCACGACCGCCGGCGGCACGGCCTCGGGGGGTGGCGTGCGGACGACGCGGGCGGCGGGGGAGAGCGCCCCGAACCACACCCCGGCCATGACGAGGGCGGCACCGATCACGGCGTCGACGGTCACGCGCTCGTCGGCGATCACCGCACCGAGCACGAGGGTGACGACCGGGAACAGCACGAACATGTACGACGACGCCGACGGGGTCCACCGTCGGACGACGAGGAGGACGAGGACGAACAGCCCCACGGACCCGATGGTGACGAGGTAGAGGACCGACCACCGTGCCGCCGCCTCGCGGGGGAGGACCCAGCGCTCGCCGGCGAGGGCGGAGAAGGCCAGCAGCATCAGCGCGCCGGAGGGCATCCCGACCGCGTTCGTCATCACCGGATGGTTCCCGGACAGGCGCTTGCCGAGGACGATGCTCTGGCCGATCGCGAGCGCGGCGACGAGCATGGCGACGAGCGGTCCCAGCGGGATGCTCGTCGACCGCGGGCCGAAGGTCATCCAGGCGATGCCGACGAGGGCGAGCAGCGCCCCGGCCACGCCGCGGACCGCGAGCCGCTCGTGGCCCTGGGCCGCCGCGAGGAGCAGCGTCACCAGGGGCACGACGGCCATCACGACCGTCGCCACGCCGGCGGTCACACGGACCAGCGCCCAGTACATGAGCGCGTAGCTGACCGCGAACGCGAGCGCCCCGTAGGCGACCGTGTCGACGAGCTCGCGTCCCCGTGGCCACGACAGCCGGAGGCCGACCGCGATGAGGACGAACAGCACCGCGGCGAGCGAGAAGCGCAGTCCCGCGCCCCAGAACGGCTCGAGCTCGCGGTTGCTGAACCGCACCGCGATGAAGTTGGCCCCACCGATCACGACGCTGAGAGCGAAGGTGACGAGGGCCAGAGAGCCCGGCGATCCTTCCGTCCGGTCCACGGGACGCTCCTGACGTCGTCTTCGATGCTAGTGCCGGCGCAACCGTGGTTGTGCGCCGAACAGGTGTTCGGTAGCATGGCCGTCCATGAGCGTCTCGACCGCCCCGCCCCAGCGCCCGTCAGCGGGTCCGCTCGCGGGTCCGGCCCCACGTTCGGTCCGGCCCGACCTCAGCTGGCAGGCGTCCCTGTTCGCCGCCGCCGACGAGCCGCGCTTCGACGCGGCGTTCGCCGAGGCCGAGCGGCGCGAGCTGTCGTCGGGCGCATGGGTGGAGCACACGCCGGGCTGGCTCGAGGGTGCCGACGGGCTCTTCGCCACGGTCCTCGAGCTCGCCCCCTGGGGCACGTACACGATGGAGATGTACGGCGACCGGGTGCTGGCGCCACGGCTGACCGCGCGGTGGCACGTCGACGAGCTGCCGGACGAGCTCGCCGTGCTGCGCGACGTCGGTCGCGCCCTGTCCGATCGCTACGGCAAGGAGCTGGAGCGCATCGGCGTGAACCTCTACCGCGACGGTCGCGACAGCGTCGCCTGGCACGGCGACCGCGTGGCCCGCGAACTGCCCTCCGCCGTCATCGCGATCCTGTCGCTCGGGCACCGCCGGCCGCTCCGCCTCCGCCCCCGGGGCGGCGGTCCGAGCCTCGGCTACGGGCTCGGGCGTGGCGACCTGTTCGTGATGGGCGGGTCGTGCCAGCGGACCTGGCAGCACGCCGTGCCGAAGGTCGCGCACTCCCAGCCCCGCATCAGCGTCACCTTCCGCCACCGCTACCCGGGGCGCGAGGACGGCTGACGCGTGCGAGCCCCGACGCCTGCCTGACCGAGGTCGGACGGGGACCGGCAGGCCCTGTCCGGCGTCGACCGAGCGGCGGTCCGTGCCTACCCTCACCGCCCCGCGACAGACGGAACGACGGTGGAGTCCCCGAAGGAGAAGCTGGACGAGGTCCAGGAGCGCTACGCCAACGGCGAGGCGCGTCCACTGGGCGGCTACGTCCGGACGCTGTCGACCTTCGGTGCCATCACGTCCCTCCTGACGGCGGCGGTCGCCCGCCGGGGTGGTCCGCCCGAGCAGATCCGGACCCGGGACCTCGCGCTCGCCAGCATCGCGAGCTTCCGGCTCGCCCGCGTCGTGACCCACGCCAGCGTGACGGCGCCGCTCCGGGCTCCGTTCACGCGCTTCCTCGGCCCGGCCGGGCCGGGTGAGGTGCGCGAGGACGTCCAGGACGCCGAGGGCGGTCACCGTCACGCCGTCGGCGAGCTCGTGACGTGCCCCTACTGCTTCGGCATGTGGACGGCCACGGCGTTCACGTTCGGGATGGTCCTGTCGCCGCGCTGGACCCGTCTGGCTGCCTCGGTGCTCACCGTGTCGGCCGGCTCCGACGCCCTCCAGAAGGCCTACGAGGACCTCCAGGCGCGCTGACCGGCGGGACAGAAGACGCACGTGGCCCACGCGCCACGGGGCGGCTACGTTGTTAGCGAGCGTTCACCGCCGACGACCGACCGGGAGCCGCCGCGACATGAGCGAGTCCGCCACCACGACCGCCACCACCGACGAGGCACGCGTCAGCGAGGCCATCGACCGCCTCCTCGCGGAGAACCCGCCGGGGGAGACCGAGCGCGAGGCCTTCTGGGGCGCCCAGTTCGACCTCGGCCTCGCCTGGGTGCAGTTCCCCGAGGGGAAGGGCGGGCTCGGGGTGAGCCCGCGCTTCCAGACGACGGTGAACCGCGCGATCGTCGACGCCGGCGGATCGGTCGACAACCGGCGCATGAACGTCCTCGGCATCGGCATGGGCGCCGGCACCCTCATCGCCCACGGCACCGAGGAGATGCAGGACCGCTGGCTCCGGCCGATGTTCACCACGGAGGAGATCTGGTGCCAGATGTTCTCCGAGCCGGGCGCCGGCTCCGACCTCGCCGGCCTCTCCACGACCGCGGTGAAGGAAGGCGACACCTGGGTCGTGAACGGCCAGAAGGTCTGGACCACGCTCGGGCACCTCGCGAGGTGGGGGATGCTCGTCACGCGGACCGACCCGGACGTGCCGAAGCACGCCGGCCTCACGTACTTCATCGTCGACATGGAGACCGAGGGCGTCGAGGTGCGTCCGCTCTACCAGATCACGGGTGAGGCCGAGTTCAACGAGGTCTACTTCGACGACGCGCACATCCCGGACTCCTACCGCGTCGGCGACGTCGGACAGGGCTGGAGCGTCGCGATGACGACGCTCATGAACGAGCGCGTCGCGATCGGCG
>JAHWKB010000255.1 GCA_019348115.1 Actinomycetota bacterium
GCTCGGTGATGAACCGGTTCGCGATGACGTCGGTGCCGTAGTTGCCGTCGGTCATGACGTAGACGATGTCGAACACCTTGAGGACCAGGATCAGGATCGTGGTCGCCACGACGACGATGGTCGACTTGATCTGGGGGACGGTGACACGCCAGAAGATCTGCATCTCCGTGGCGCCGTCGATGCGGGCGGCCTCGATCGTCTCGGTCGGCACGTTCTTGATGGCCGCCGACAGGAGGACCATGGCGAACCCTGCCTGGAGCCAGACCATGATCGCCATCAGCGCGAAGTCGTTGATCGCCTGGTTCTGCAGCCACGTGACGGGCTGTCCACCGAAGGCGGTCCAGATCGCGTTCAGCACGCCGATCTGCGGCGTGCCGGGCGGTCGCCACGCGTAGACGAAGCCCCAGATCGTGCTGGCGCCGACGAAGCTGATCGCCATCGGCAGGAAGATCATCGACTTGGAGATCTTCTCCCAGCGCTCGCTCAGCTTGTCCGCGAGCACGGCGACCGCGAGTCCGATGATGACCGCCATGGTCGGGACGAACACGATCCACAGGACGTTGTTCCAGATGGCCGTGCGGATCGCCGGCTCGGTGACGAGGTACTCGTAGTTCTGCAGGCCGACGAACTTCTCCGAGTTCGCGCCGAGGAAGCTGCGCCGGAAGGTGTCCAACGCCGGGAAGATGAGGTACAGGCCGACGACGGCCAGCGCGGGACCGATGAAGACCCACGGCTTGAGCCTCGTCTCCCAGTGCTTGGGGAGACGTTCCACCGCCGCGTTCAGCGCCCAGAAGAGGGCGATGACGCCGCCGACGCCGATCGCGATGGCGACCACACCGGTCATCAGTTCCTGCATCTCACCCCTCCTGGTGCCGGGTGCCGGCGGGGCGCGAGCGCCCCGCCGGCCGCCATCGTCAGCTCGTCACCCCTCGGTCTCGGTCTCGGTCCCGGTCGGCGACTCGGTCTCGGTCGCCGTCTCGGTCTCGGTCGCCGTCTCGGTGGACGTCTCGGTCTCCGCGTCGCCGGTGTCACTGCCACCGGACGTCTCGCCCTCGGGCCAGGCGCTGTCGATGCGCTGCAGCGTCTGGTCGAGGTCCTGGCTACCGGAGAGCCAGGCGACGATCTCGGAGAAGAACGCCGAGCCGCCGACCTCCGCCGGCATCAGGTCCGACGCGTCGAAGCGCGCGACCTCGGCGTTGGTCAGGATGTCGCCCTGCTTGCCGAGGACCTCGTTCGGGTAGTCCCCGGAGTCGAAGTCCGTCCGGACCGCGAGGGCGCCTGCGCCCTCGTGCCCGAGCCACGCCTGCTGGCCCTCCGCCGAGACGATGAACTCGATGAAGTCCGCGGCCACCTCGTTGTCGGTGTGGATCGCGGCGAGGTCACCGGCGAACAGCACCGGGTCCTCGACGCCGGAGTCCTCCATCGGCGGCAGGTAGGCCATCTCCACGTCGGTGCCGATCTCGGCGTCCTCCGGGAACGAGCCCGTGATGAAGCCGGCCTGACGGTGCAGGTAGCAGCCCGCCGGGTCGTTGAACATCGGCGAGACCGCGTCGGCGAACGGCGTCTGCAGGATCGCGGTCGTCCCGCCGGCGACGTAGTCCTCGTTGAACCAGATCTTCTCGAGCTCCTCGAAGGCCTCGCGGACCTCGGGCGAGTCGAACGGGATCTCGTGGTTCACCCACTGGTCGTAGACCTCCGGCCCGTGCAGGCGGAGCATGATGTCCTCGATCCAGTCGGTCGCGACCCAGCCCGTCGCGCCACCGCTCTCGATGCCGATGCACCACGGCGCCCGGCCGGCCTCGCCGCCGAGGTCGCTGGCGATGGTGTCCGACAGGGCCAGCATGTCGTCCCACGTCTCGGGGACCTCGTAGCCCTGCTCCTCGAAGTCGTCCGCGGCGTACCACAGGAGGCTCTTGACGTTGAGCTTCACCACGACGCCGTAGGTCTCGCCGTCGAAGGTCCCGGTCTCGACCATGCCGGACACGAGCCCGTCACCGACCTCGATACCGGCCTCCTCGAAGGAGACGGCGGCTCCCTGGTCGACGGTCTGCTTGAGCAGGCCTGGCTGCGGGTAGAGCGCCACGTCCGGCGGGTTGCCGCCGGTCACGCGGGTCACGACGACCGTCTCGAAGTCGGGCGACGCCTCGACCTCGATCGTGTTGCCGCTGGACTCCTCGTAGGCGTCCACCATCGCCTGGAGGGCCGCCTGCTCCTCCGGCCCCTTGATGCCGTGGAGGAGCGTCGCCGAGCCGCCGCCTTCGCCGTCGGCGCCGCCGCCGCCGTCATCCCCGCCTCCGCAGGCGGTGAGGGCCAGGGCGCCGGCCGCCAGCAGGGCGACCAGTCTCCGTGTCCTGAGCGTTCCTGTCTTCACGTGGTGCTCCTTTTCGTTCCCTGTGTGCCGCTGCGTGCGTCCGGGTCCGGGGGCGCGACGCTCGCTATCGGAGTGCGGTGCCGTTGTCGGCATCGAAGAAGTGCAGGTACTCGGTGCGGAACCCGATGTCGAAGGTCGACCCGACCTTCGGCGGGTTGCCGGGGTCGAAGCGCGCGGTGAAGCGCTGGCCGCCCTTCTTGGCGTCGCGCTCCATCGCGGCGAAGGCCTCCTCGTCGTCGACGGCCTCGCGCATGTCCTCGGAGATGATGGGAGCCGCGCTGGTGTTGAAGTGGACGAGCATCTCGGCGCCGAGCATCTCCACGAGGGCGATCTCGTGGCCGCGCATGACCTGGCCGTCCGGGATGCCGCTGCCGTCGGCGCGCTCGAAGTGCTCGGGACGCAGGCCCACGGCGATGTCGCGGCCGTCGTACTCCTTCACCCGTGGGTAGCGCTCGAGCGCCTCCGGGTGGATCGTGAGCTTGCTGTCCCCCAGCGTGACGGTCCAGTCGTCGCCGGAGCGCTCGATGTGCCCCTTCGCGATGTTCATCGCGGGCGAGCCGATGAAGCCGGCCACGAAGAGGTTGTCGGGGTTGTCGTAGAGGACCTGGGGCTTGTCCACCTGCTGCAGCGCACCCCGCTTGAGGACGGCGACGCGGTCCCCCATCGTCATCGCCTCGACCTGGTCGTGGGTGACGTAGAGCGTGGTGACGCCGAGGCGGTCCTGGATGCCGGCGATCTCGGCCCGCATCTGCACGCGGAGCTTCGCATCGAGGTTCGACAGCGGCTCGTCCATCAGGAACGCCTGCGGGCTCCGGACGATCGCGCGGCCCATGGCGACGCGCTGGCGCTGACCACCGGAGAGCGCCTTCGGCTTGCGGTCGAGGTACTCGGTGAGGTCGAGGATGTCCGCGGCGTCCTTCACCCGCTTCTCGATCTCGTCCTTGTCGACCTTCGCCAGCTTCAACGCGAAGCCCATGTTGTCCCCGACCGACATGTGCGGGTAGAGCGCGTAGGACTGGAACACCATCGCGATGTCCCGCTCCTTCGGCGAGA
>JAHWKB010000256.1 GCA_019348115.1 Actinomycetota bacterium
TCTCCGGGATCCTGCTGCTGTCCCGCAAGCCGTTCCGCGCCGGCGACCAGATCCGGGTCGGCGAGCTCGAGGGCACCGTCGACGACATCGACCTCCGCGTGACGAAGCTCGTGGACTACAACGGCGAGCTCCTGCTGATCCCCAACGCGGACGTCTTCCGCTCGACACTCGTCAACCGCACCCGCCGGGGGATGCGCCGCACCGTCGTCCCGGTCGGCATCGACTACCGCGACGACCACGACCGGGCGCGGGAGATCATCCTCGCCGCGGTCCAGAGCGTCGGGCCGGTGCAGAAGATGCCGCCGCCGGAGGTCCAGGTCGTCGCGTTCGGCGAGTCGAGCGTCGACTTCGAGATCCGGTACTGGACCGAGCCGCGTCAGGCCGAGGTGCTGCGCATCCGCGACCTGGTGCTCCGCCGCGTGAAGTCCGCGATCGAGGACGCGGGCATGACCATCCCGTGGCCGATCCGCACGCTGTCCTTCGACCGCGACGCACGTCCCGACGGCCCGAGCGGTGACAACTAGTTACTAGTCACACACCAGCCGCGACTGTACGGTCGGTCCCCCCTCACCAGGAGCCGCGTCGGATGGGAGCAGACCGCACCTCTCCGGTGCCGACGCGCTCCTCCCCCGACGTCGCGACGCCCCGCGACGACGACGGGCTCGTGGTCGTGGACGGGGACGGGGTGGTCCGGCTCGTCGACCATCGGGCGCGCGAGCTCCTCGGGGAGGACTTCCAGCTGGGGGCGGTCGCACCGGCGCTGGTGCTCGACGCCGACGCCGTGACCCTTCGTCGACACAGGGACGGTCGCGCGACGGCGGTCGAGCTCCGCATGCACCCGACGCAGGTCGACGGCGGGGACGGCTGGGCCATCGCGGTGGCCGACGTCAGCGACCGGGGGATCGACCGCGACGAGGTCAGCGAGTTCGTCAGCGCCGTCTGCCACGAGATGCGGACGCCCCTGACCGGCATCATCGGGTACGCCGACGCCCTGCGCGAGGGCTGGGACGACCTCGACGAGGAGCGCCGGGCCAACTTCCTCGGCGTCATCCTGCGCGAGGGGGCGCGGCTCACCCGTCTCACGTCCGACCTCGGGGCGCTGTCGCGGCCGGGGCGTGGCATCGACGTCCACCCCGAGTCCGTCAACCTCGACCACGCCATCGCCGAGACCCTGGCCGTCCTCCGCGAGGACGCGCGGGGGGTCGAGGTCGCCGGCGACACCGGCCTGCTGGTCCGCGTCGACGGCAGCCACCTCCAGAACGTGCTGACGAACCTCCTCGTCAACGCGCGCAAGTACGGCCTCCCGCCGATCGTGGTGGACGTCGAGCGCCAGGAGTTCCAGGGCGTCGTGCGCGTCCGCGACCACGGCGAGGGCGTCGCCGAGTCGTTCGTCCCGCGGATGTGGGAGCGCTTCTCCCGCGCTCGGGAGGGCGAGCGGCCCCCCGGCGTACCGGGCTCCGGGCTCGGCCTCGCCGTCGTGGCGAGCCTCGTGGCGATCAACGGCGGCCACGCCTGGTACGAGCCGAACGAGCCGAAGGGCGCGGCCTTCTGCGTGGCCTTCCCGCTCGCGCTCTCGGGGGGGTCGCCGCCCGGGGGCCCGCCGGCCGAGGATCCGGGGCGTCGTGACTAGGCTCGCCCCCTCCCTCTGAGAGGACCCGCGTGCCCGTCGAGACGACCGCCATCGAGGGACTGCTCGTCGTCCGCTGGGAGACCCACGGCGACGACCGCGGCTTCTTCCGCCAGACCTACCAGGTGCGCGAGCTGACCGAGGCGCTCGGGCGCGAGCCGGTGCTGCGGCAGGGCAACCACTCCCGGTCCGCGCCGGGAGTGCTCCGTGGCTTCCACGCGGAGCCGTGGGACAAGCTCGTCTACGTCGTGCGCGGCGCCGCGATGGCGGCCATCGCCGACATCCGGCCCGACAGCGCCACCTTCGGCGAGGTCGCGACCTTCTCCCTCGGTGAGGGACCGGACGGCGAGCGCATCCGGCTGTTCATCTCCGAGGGGCTGGCGAACTCGTTCTGCACCTACGGCGACGAGACGGTCGACTACCTCTACGACGTCTCCGACTACTGGCGCCCCGACATCGACAAGCCGGCCGTCGCCTGGGACGACCCCGATCTCGCGGTCCCGTGGCCGGTGGAGGACCCGACGCTGTCTGACGCCGACCGGGCCAACCCGACCCTGCGGGAGCTGTTCCCGGGCCACCCACGGTTCGCCGGGTCGTAACGGAACGAATCTGGCGCTATCGTTCCGAAAAGGCGGGCCGACCGAGGAGACCCGGGTGCGGGGTGAGCGGGTGCTGCACGAGCCGGCGGACGTGCTGGGGACGCGGGTCGATCCGACGGCCGAGGCGTTCGTCCGGAACCGCGAGGCCAACCTCGAGCTCCTGGCCGAGCTCGAGGCGGCGCTCGCCGAGGCACGAGCCGGCGGCGGTCCAGAGAAGGTCGAGCGTCACCGCGGCCGCGGCAAGCTCCTGATCCGGGAGCGCATCGCGCTGCTCCTCGACCGGGGCTCGCCGTGGCTCGAGCTGCAGCCGCTCGCCGGCTGGGGGAGCGACTTCCACGTCGGTGGCTCGACCGTGCAGGGCATCGGGGTGATCAACGGCGTCGAGTGCCTCGTCGGCGGCGCGGACGCCACCGTCAAGGGCGGCGCGATGAACCCGCACTCGGTGCGCAAGGGCCTGCGTGGCCTCCAGATCGCGCGCGAGAACCGCCTCCCGGCGATCAACCTGACCGAGTCCGCCGGCGCCGACCTCCGGTCGCAGAAGGACATCTTCGTCCCCGGTGGGAGGACGTTCCACGACCTCACCGCGCTGTCGAAGGCCGGCATCCCCACCATCTCGATCGTGTTCGGGTCCTCCACCGCCGGCGGGGCGTACGTCCCCGGCATGAGCGACTACACCGTCCTCATCAAGGAGCGCTCCAAGGTCTTCCTCGGCGGCCCGCCGCTCGTGAAGATGGCGACCGGCGAGGACGCCGACGAGGAGGAGCTCGGCGGCGCGGAGATGCACGCGCGCACCTCGGGGCTCGGCGACTACCTCGCCGACGACGAGCTCGACGCGATCCGGACCGCCCGTCGCATCGTCGGCCACCTCGACTGGCGCAAGCTCGGCCCCGGGCCCTCGCTCCCCGCGGACGACCCGGTGCACGACCCGGAGGAGCTCCTCGGGATCGCGAGCGTCGACCTCCGCGAGCCGTTCGACTCCCGCGAGGTGCTGGGCCGGATCCTCGACGGCTCCCGGTTCGAGGAGTTCAAGGCCGCGTACGGCACCAACCTCGTCACCGGCTGGGGGAGCCTCCACGGCTTCCCGATCGGTGTGCTCGCCAACAACGGCGTGCTGTTCAGCCAGGAGGCCGAGAAGGGCGCCCAGTTCATCCAGCTGTGCAACCGCGCCTCCGTCCCGATCCTGTTCTGCCAGAACA
>JAHWKB010000257.1 GCA_019348115.1 Actinomycetota bacterium
CGCCGTCGCGTGGTCGAGCGCGATGACGTCGAGCTCGCCGCGGACCTCACCGGTCCGCTGGCGCCAGTTGCGGGCGACGACCTCGAGCCCGAGGTCGGCGAGGTGGGCGGCGGCGACGTCCTCGCCGCGCGCGCCGATGCGGGCGCGGCGGTCGAGTTCCGATGGGGTGCGGGAGGTGTCCATGCCGGCGGACGCTACGGACGCCCCCCGGGAACGCCAGGGGCGCGTGCGTGCCGCCTGTGGACAGCGTCAGCCGATCACGCCGACGGCCCACAGGAGGAGACCGCCGACGACGACGACGGCGCTCACGAGCAGCAGCACGTCGGCACGCTTGGCGTCGCGGTAGCGGCGGGTCGCGTTGAAGCCCACGTCAGCCCTCGAGGAACGGCGGGAGCTCGGCGTCGTCGTGGACGAGCTCCTCCACGTTGACGTCGCGGAAGGTCAGCACGCGCACGTGCTTGAGGAACCGCGCGGGCCGGTACATGTCCCACACCCACGCGTCGGTGAGCTCGAGCTCGAACCACAGGTCGTCGCCGGGGTGGGGGGTGACCTGCACGTCGTTGCAGAGGTAGAAGCGCCGCTCGGTCTCGACGACGTAGCGGAACATCCGCACGACGTCGCGGTACTCCTTGTAGAGCCCCAGCTCGAGGTCGCTCTCGTAGGCGTCGATCTCCTCGGGGTTCATCTACGACCTCACGGGGTCCGGGAGCGCCGCCGCGGCGGGCTCGGGCTCGTCCAGGAACAGGCGGGGCTGCGACACGGGCGCGAAGCAGCGCCGGTGGGCGGGGCTCGGTCCGAGCCGGTCGAGCGCGCCGTAGTGCTCCCTGGACCCGTAGCCCTTGTTGCGCTCCCAACCGTACCCCCGGTGGCGGCGGGCGAGCCGGAGCATGATGCGGTCGCGGGTCACCTTGGCCATGATCGAGGCGGCGGCCACGTTGGCCGAGACGCTGTCGCCCTTGATGACCCGCAGCGACGGGGTGCGCAGCCGCAGCCGGAACGTGCCGTCGACGAGGACGTACTCCGGCGCGCGCTCGAGCTTGCGCAGCGCCAGCTGCAGCGCGCGGATGTTGGCGGTCTGCAGGCCGATGCGATCGATGCGCTCGTTGGTGATGCGGACGACGCCGATCGCGAGCGCGCCCGCGCTGATCTCGTCGAACAGGCGGTCGCGCTGGAGCGGTGTGCACAGCTTGGAGTCGCGGAGGCCCTCGGGCACCCAACCGGTCGGGAGGATCACGGCGGCGGCGACGAGCGGGCCAGCGAGCGCCCCGCGGCCGGCCTCGTCGACGCCGGCGACCGCGGTGAAGCCGCGGCGCGCGAGGATGTCCTCGAGGTGGCCGACCGCCAGGGTCACGACGCGTCGTCCACGAGAGCGGCTTCGTCGCCCGACCGGGCGCTCCCCTCGTCGATCCCCTCGTAGTCGGCACCGCCGAGGCCACCGATGTGCTCGACGGGCCAGATGACGACGGCGGCGCGGCCGACCACGGCGTCCGCGTCGACGTAGCCGAGCGTGTAGCGCGAGTCGGACGAGTTCGGCCGGTTGTCGCCGAGGAAGAACAGCTTGCCCTCGGGGACCTCGTACGGGCCCTGGGTCTTGGTGTCCTCGAACTCGACGTAGGGCTCCTCGAGCGGGACGTCGTTGACGAACACGCGCCCGTCCTCGATGCGGATCGTGTCTCCGGGGAGGCCGATCACGCGCTTGACGAAGTCGCGCGCGTTGGCCGGCACCACCCCGAGGAACTGCCCGACACCGCGCAGGAGCCTGGCCGAGGTCTCCTCCTCGGTCGGGAGCGAGCTGCGCTCCCCCTCGAACACCACGATCTCGCCGCGGCGCGGCTCGCGGAACAGGTAGGAGATCTTCTCGACGACCATGCGGTCGTTGACCTGCAGCGTCGGCTCCATCGACTGCGACGGGATGTAGAAGACCTGCACCACGAACGTGCGCAGCAGGAACGCGAGCACGAACGCGACGAGCAGCAGGACCGGCAGCTCGCGGAAGAACGCCCCGAGGGAGCTCCCGCCACGGTCCTCCCGCGCGGGCTCGCGGCCGGACGGTGTGGAGACGGGATCACCGGCCGTCGCGTGGGGCTCCGACACGTTGGGGTCCTCGTCGGGCGGGCAAGCGGGCATGGGGCGGGAGCGTACGTCGTCGGGACGCGACGAGGGTGCCACGGGGGCACCCTCGGGAGCTCACGACGGAGGCGTCAGATCGCCTCGCGCTTCTCCTTGATGCGGGCCTTCTTGCCGACCCGGTCACGGAGGTAGTAGAGCTTCGCCCGGCGGACCTTGCCCTTGCGCGTGACCTCGATCGACTCGAGCACGGGGCTGTGGACCGGGAAGGTGCGCTCGACGCCGACGCCGAAGCTGACCTTGCGGACCGTGAAGGTCTCGCGCAGGCCCCCGCCCTGACGGCGGATGACGACGCCCTCGAACAGCTGGATGCGCGAGCGGGTCCCCTCGACGACACGGACGTTCACCTTGACGGTGTCACCGGGCCAGAACTCGGGGATGTCGTCCCGGAGGCGCGCCTTCTCGACGACGTCGACCTTGTTCATCTTCGGATCCGTTCCAGGTCAGGGCAGGGTCGCCGGCGACGGCGAGGTGCGGGAGGAGGGGTGTCCCCGAGAGCGCGCAAGAGCGGTCAGCGGATGCGCTGCGAGGGCCGAGGATACGACCTCCCCCCGGAGACGGTCAACTGAGCGGATCGTCGAGGAGGTCGGGGCGGCGCTCGGCGGTCAGCTCCCGGGCGCGCTCGCGGCGCCAGCGCTCCACGGCGCCGTGGTCGCCCGACGTCAGGACGTCGGGGACGCGCATCCCCCGGAGCTCGGCCGGCCGGGTGTAGTGCGGGTACTCGAGGAGCCCGGAGGAGAACGACTCGTCCTCGGGGGACTCGGCGTTGCCCATCACGTCGGGGACGTGCCGGGCGACCGCCTCGACGACGACCACGGCGGCCGCCTCACCGCCGAACAGCACGTAGTCCCCCACCGACACCTCGTCGGTCGCGGCGGCCTCGTGGACGCGCTCGTCGATGCCCTCGTAGCGGCCACAGCAGAGGACGAGGCGCTCCTCGCCGGCGAGCTCGGCGGCGAGGTCCTGGGTGAGGGGGCGACCACGCGGGGTCAGGAGCACCGTCCGCGGCCGGTCGCCGGCGATCGCGAACCGCGGCTCTGCGAGGCCGTCGTTCCAGACCGACTCGAGCGCGTCGAACCACACGTCGGCGCGCATGACCATGCCGGCGCCGCCGCCGTACGGGGCGTCGTCCACGGTGCGGTGGCGGTCCGTCGTCCAGTCGCGGAGGTCGTGGGTCCGGAGGTCCAGGAGGCCGCGCTCCACGGCCTTGCCGAGGAGGGACGCGGAGAACGGCCCGTCGAAGAACCCGGGGAAGATGGTGAGGACGTCGATCCTCACGGCGTCCC
>JAHWKB010000258.1 GCA_019348115.1 Actinomycetota bacterium
TGCCCGTTGAGTACGTCGAGAAGTTCGAGCCGGTCGGCGCCGGCATCGGGTTCGGAGGCGGCGAGCTGCACACGCCGCCGGACGACTACGACAAGACCCAGGACCCGGTCTACCCCGGCAACACCGTGGTGGAGGACCCGGTCATCTCGGTCCGCAACCTGTCGAAGTCGTTCGGCTCGAACCACGTCCTCGACGACATCTCCATCGACTTCCCGAAGGGCAAGATCACGACCGTGATCGGTCCGTCCGGGACCGGGAAGTCGGTGTTCCTGCGCCACCTCATCGGCCTGCTGACGCCGGACAGCGGCGAGGTGTGGGTCGGCGACCAGAACATCCCCGAGCTCAAGCGCAAGGAGCTCCTCGAGATCCGCAAGAAGTTCGGGGTGCTCTTCCAGGACGGGGCGCTGTTCGGCTCGATGACGGTGTTCGACAACACCGCCTTCCCGTTGCGCGAGCACACGAACAAGAAGGAGAAGGAGATCCGGGACATCGTCAACGAGAAGCTCTCGTTGGTGGGTCTCGAGGGGGCGTCCGACAAGATGCCCGACGAGATCTCCGGCGGGATGCGCAAGCGCTGCGGCCTCGCGCGGGCGCTCGTGATGGAGCCCGAGATCCTGCTGTTCGACGAGCCGGACTCCGGTCTCGACCCGGTCCGCACGGCGTACCTCAACGCCCTCGCGCGCGACATCGCCCAGGAGCAGGGCTCGACGATCATCATCGTCACCCACCACATCCCGTCGGCGCAGCAGGTCGCCGACTACGTGGGGCTCCTCTTCCGCCAGAAGCTCGTCGCGTTCGGCAAGGTCGAGGACATGTTCAACTCGTGGTACGCGCCGGCGCAGCAGTTCCTGCACGGCATCACCGCGGGACCCATCGGCATGTCCGAGGAGCGCGACCGGCCGGAGCTGCTGTAGTAGCCTGTTGAGCAAGGCTCAACGCTAGGTGGCCCCGTGGCGGACGATGTCGTCGACGATCCGCGCAAGCGACTGTCGCGCGAGGAGCGCCGGGCCCAGCTCGTTGCCCTGGGGCGCGAGGAGGTCGAGCGGGTCTCCTTCGACGGGCTGTCGACCGATCGCGTGGCGGCGGCCGCCGGCATCTCGCGGGGCCTGCTCTTCCACTACTTCCCCCGCAGGGACGACTTCCTCGTCGCCATCGCCGAGGACGCGGCCGACGAGCTCCTGACGATCCTCGACCCGGATCCCGACCTCGCCCCCGTCGCGCAGCTGCGTGCGTCCCTGGCCGCGTACGTCGACCACATCTCGACGAACCGCACGACCTACCTCGCGCTCATCCGCGGAGCGGCGGGTGGGAAGCCGGAGATGCTCGTCGTCTTCGACCGCACCCGCGGCGCGCTCACCGACCGCATCCTCGCGGCGCTCGACGTCGCGCCCTCCGACGCCGCACGACTGCGGGCGGTGGCGCGGGGCTACCTCGCCTTCGCCGAGGAGATCGCCGTCACGTGGCTCCGCGACGGGGCGGGCCTGGACCGCGACGAGCTGTTGGAGCTCCTCGAGCTCTCGCTCCTCGGGATCCTCGAAGCGACCGGCGTGGACCTCGAGCCACTCCTCGCCGGCGCGACGGACGTCTAGCCCGCGCGGACCTCGCCGGTAGCCCCGCGCGCGGCGGCGGCCTCCTCGGCCTTGCGGTCGAGCTGGCGCAGCGTCCGGACGCCGAGCCAGCGCACGAGCCGCTGGTAGCGCGACCCGAGGAGCTGGGTGAGCAGGTGGAGGAACCACGCGTCCGCCCCGACGAGGATGCGGGTCCGCCCGCGCTCGACCCCGCGCAGGATGATGGCCGCGGCGTCCTCGGGGCTGGTCCGTGCGACCTTGGCGAACAGGTCGACGAACCCGTCGCGGTCCCGACCGGCGGCGACGGTCGCGTTGGCGGCGATGGCCGTCGCGATGCCGCCGGGGTGGACGCAGTGCACCTGCACGGGCGTGCCGTTGACCGCCATCTCGACGGCGAGCGCCTCGGTGTAGCCCCGCACCGCGAACTTGCTCGCGTGGTAGGCGGACTGGGTCGGGATGGTCAGGAGCCCGAAGACGGACGAGATGTTGACGAGGTGGCCGTCGCCGGAGGCGATCAGGTGCGGCAGGAACAGCTGGCTGCCGTGGAGCACGCCCTGGAGGTTCACCCCGAGGACGCGGTCGAGGTCCTCGAGGGTCTGCTCGGTGGCGTCGGCGACGATCGAGATGCCGGCGTTGTTGAAGACCAGGTGCACGACGCCGAAGCGGTCGACCACGTCGGTCACGTGCCGGCGCATGGCGCCGCGGTCCGCGACGTCGACGCGCCACCCCTCGACGTCGGCGTCGAGATCGTGGCAGCCCGCCACGGTCGCGGCGAGGCCGACCTCGTCCACGTCGGACAGCGCGAGCCGTGCCCCGCGCCGGGCGAGGTCGTAGGCGAGCGCCCGCCCGATGCCCGATCCGGCGCCGGTGATGACCGCCACCCTGCCGTCGAACCGAGCCACGGGACGCTCCTCGCTTGTTGACTAATGCTCAACAAGACGGTAGCTTCCCGCTGGACAGGCGTCAACGACCGCGCCCGGAGCAGCAACCGTGACCGACACGATCATCGGCGCTCCGCGCGTCCTCATCATCGGCAGCGGGTTCGCGGGCCTGGGCGCGGCCATCAAGCTCCGCGAGGCCGGCGTCAGCCAGGTGACGATCCTGGAGCGTGCCGACAGCGTCGGTGGGACGTGGCGCGACAACTCCTACCCCGGCGCGGCCTGCGACATCCCGGCCCACCTGTACTCGTTCTCGTTCGCGCCGAAGTCCGACTGGTCCTCGCACTACCCGGGCCAGCCCGAGATCCGGCGCTACCTCGAGGGCGTCACGGACCGCTACGGGCTCCGCTCCTCCATCGTGTTCGGTGCCGAGGTCGTGGAGACGACCTTCGACGAGCCGACCGCCACGTGGCACGTGCGGACGGCCGACGGCCGCCGCTACGAGGCCGAGGTCGTCGTCGCGGCGCTGGGTCCGCTGTCGGATCCGAAGATCCCGGACATCCCGGGGATCGCCGACTTCGCCGGCGTGCAGTTCCACTCGGCGCAGTGGGACCACGAGGCCGATCTCGACGGCAAGCGCATCGCCACGATCGGCACCGGCGCGTCGTCGATCCAGTTCGTCCCCCACCTCGCGGAACGCGCCTCGTCGCTCACGGTGCTGCAGCGCTCCGCGCCCTGGATCATCCCGCGCTTCGACCGTCCGTTCTCGTCGCTCGAGCAGGCCGCCTTCCGCTGGGTGCCCGGCCTCCGGCGCCTGTTCCGCACCTCCCTGTACTGGCAGAAGGAGCTCCGCTTCGTCGGGTTCCGGAAGGGCAGCCCGGGCATGGCGCTGATGTCGCTCGTCTCCCGCTGGCACCTGCGACGGAGCGTCTCCGACCCCGCGCTGCGCGAGGTCCT
>JAHWKB010000259.1 GCA_019348115.1 Actinomycetota bacterium
CGTTCGTGAGCTACGGCGGCTCCTCGCTCGTCAGCAACTACGTCCTGCTCGCCCTCCTCATCCGCATCAGCGACGAGAGCCGCAGCGTCGTGGCGACCGCGAAGCGGGGTGCCTCGTGAGCAGGCAGATCCGTCGGGTGGCGACCCTCATGATCGTGCTGTTCGGCGCGATGTTCGTGAACCTCAACATCATCCAGCTCGTCCGCGCCGACGACCTCGCCGAGAACCCCGCGAACCGTCGCCTCCTGATCCGCGAGTACGAGATCGAGCGCGGACCGATCGTCGCCGGCGACCGCGAGGTCGCGTACAGCCAGGAGACCGACGACGACCTCAAGTACCTCCGGGTCTACGCCGAGCCGCACCTCTACAGCCACGTCACCGGCTTCTACTCGTTCATCCTCGGCCGCTCGGGGCTCGAGGCGGCCATGAACGACGAGCTCCGGGGGACGCCGACGGAGGTCCTCGCCCAGAACCTGGCCGCGCTCCTCGGCGGTCGCGACCAGCTCGGCAACACGGTCCAGGTGACGATCGACCCGCGTGTGCAGCAGGCGGCCCGCGACGCCCTGGGGGACCGCGTGGGTGCCGTCGTCGCGCTCGAGCCCACGACGGGTGCGGTGCTCGCGAGCTACTCGGGCCCGACCTACGACCCCAACCTGCTGACGGGACACGACGCCTCGGCCATCCTCGACAACTGGGCGGCGCTCCAGGAGGCGCCGGGGAACCCGCTCCTGGACCGCGTCACGCGGGCGACCTACCCACCCGGGTCCACCTTCAAGGTCATCACCGCCGCCGCGGCCCTCGAGGGCGGCCTCGAGCCCGGCACCGCGCTCGACGACCTGGCCAGCTACGCCCCACCCCAGACCGACCGCGGCATCCGCAACTTCTCCCCCGGCCCCTGCACCAGCGGCAGCACGATCAGCCTCGCCGACGCCCTGCGGGTGTCGTGCAACACCGCCTTCGCGAAGCTCGGCGTCGACCTCGGCCCCGAGGCGCTGATCGCCACCGCTGAGCGCTTCGGATGGAACCGCACCCCGCCGTACCTCCTCCCGACCGTCCGGAGCCAGATCCCGAAGGAGCTCGACCCGCCGGCCACGGCGCAGTCCGCGATCGGGCAGCGCGACGTCCGCGTGACCCCGCTCCAGGCCGCCATGGTCGTCGCCGCGATCGCCAACGAGGGCCGCGTCATGCGCCCGCACGTCGTGTCGCAGGTCCGCGAGGCGGTCAGCGGTCGACCGCTCGCCGGCGCCGACACGGGGGTGTGGAGCGAGGGCCGCTTCGACGGCCAGGCCGTCAGCACCCAGACGGCCCAGCAGCTGCGCGAGATGATGATCCGGGTCGTGAACGAGGGGACGGGACGTCAGGCCGCCATCGAGGGCGTCGAGGTCGGCGGCAAGACGGGCACGGCCCAGGTGCCCGGCGAGAGCTCGACGGTGTGGTTCATCGGGTTCGCCGGCGACCGCGTGGCCGTGGCGGTGGTCCTGCCCGACGCCGGCGTCGACGCCACGGGCGGCGGCCTCGCGGCGCCGATCGCCCGCGCCGTGATGCAGGCCGCGCTGCAGGCCGGTGCCGCATGACGGTCGAAGGCGACGTGATCAACGAGCGCTACCGGCTCGACCGCGTGATCGGCCGCGGCGGCATGGCCGACGTGTGGGCCGGCCACGACGGCCTCCTCGACCGGCCCGTCGCGGTCAAGGTGCCGCTGCCGGCCTACCGCGACGACGACCGGTTCGTGCGCCGCTTCGCCAAGGAGGCGCGGGCTGCGGCAGCCCTCAACCACCCGAACGTGGTCTCGGTCTTCGACCGCGGGGACGACGGCGAGGTGCCCTACCTCGTGATGGAGCTCGTGGTCGGCTCCAGCCTGCGTGCGCTCATCGACAGCCGCGGCTTCACCGAGACCGAGGCGCTCACGATCGCCCGCGACGTCTGCGCCGGCCTCGAGTACGCCCACCAGCACGGCTTCGTCCACCGCGACCTCAAGCCCGACAACGTCCTCATCACCGAGGACGGGGTGACGAAGGTCACCGACTTCGGCATCGTCCGTGCCATCGGTGACCGCAGCATCACCTCGACGCGGCCGCTCGGGAGCGTCGCGTACGTCTCCCCGGAGCAGGCCACCGGCCGGGACGTCGATGCCCGGAGCGACCTGTACTCGCTCGGGATCGTGCTGTACGAGATGCTGACGGGCACCCGGCCCTTCGACGCCGACTCGCCGGTCTCGATCGCGCTCGCGCACATCGAGTCCACGCCGACCCCGCCGCGCGACGTCGTCGGGAGCATCTCGCCGGCGGCCGAGGCCGTGGTGCTGCGCGCGCTCCAGAAGGACCCCGACGACCGCTTCGACTCGGCCGCCGAGATGCGCGAGGCGCTGGAGCTGGCGCTCGCCGGCGCCGGCGAGCCGGCGACCGCGGTGCTCCCGACCGGCCCGTCGGTCTCCGGGGACGCCACGACCGCCGGCGTCGGGGTCCCGGGAGACGACCCGACCATGGCCATCGACGCCGACGACCTGCCGGCGTTCCGGCCGGCCCCCGACGCCCCGACGGGACCGGCGCCCGCCGTTCCGGCGCGGCAGGCGTCCCGCCGGCGTGCCGGCGGGCTGCGGGCGCTCGCCGGCGACACCCGGCAACGGGTCGCGCTCGGCGTCCTGGCGGCGCTGGCCGTGCTCGTCGGCGCGGCGCTGTTCCCATCGTCCGGCGTGGTGCACGTCCCCGAGGTCGTCGGGCTCCCCGGCGAGGACGCCCGTGCCGTCCTCGCCGACCACGACCTCGGCATCGTCGTCACCGGCTACGAGGACGACACCGACCTCCCGGACGGCATCGTCACGAGTGCGGACCCCCGCGCCGGCAGCCCCATGACCCGCGGCGGCGTGGTCGAGGTGGTGCTGTCGGGGCCCCCGCAGGGCTGACGGGGCCGGTTGGTAGGCTCGGGACGGCCCAGCCCCTCCCCTGACGAAGGCGACATCGCAGTGTCCGACGGGCGCATCCTGGGCGGCCGCTACCGGCTGGAGCGTGTCCTCGGCCGAGGTGGCATGGCCGAGGTCCACGCCGCCCACGACGAGGTCCTCGATCGCCCGGTCGCGGTCAAGATGCTGCTGCCCCGGTTCCACGACGACGAGCAGTTCGTGGCGCGCTTCCGCCGCGAGGCGCAGGCGTCGGCGTCCCTGAACCACCCGAACATCGTCGGGGTCTACGACACCGGCTCCCACGACGGCCTGCCGTTCATCGTGATGGAGCTCGTCCGCGGCCGGTCGCTGCAGCAGGTCCTCGCCCACGGGGGGCTCACCGAGGAGCGCGCGCTCGAGGTGGTCGCCGAGGTCTGCGCCGCCCTGCAGTACTCGCACGACCGCGGCCTCATCCACCGCGACATCAAGCCGGGCAACATCCTGCTCGCCGACGACGGCAC
>JAHWKB010000068.1 GCA_019348115.1 Actinomycetota bacterium
TGGTCGTGAACGACGTCTCCGAGCGCGACGCCGGCTTCGAGGTCGACACCAACCGCGTGGTGATCCTCGGGCGCGACGGGGCGCGCGTCGAGGTGCCGCTGTCGACGAAGGACGCGGTCGCGGCACGCCTCCTGGATGAGGTCGTCGCACGCCTGCGTTAGGCTCGCCCTGCTGCACCGGCCCGGTCGCGGATCCTCCCCGAACCACCCTGGGGACCCCGCCGGCACAGGGGGACGTGGTGCCGGAGTCCCGGCCCGACGACGTGCCCCGCTCGTCACCAGGAGCTCGCCCGTGTCCCGTCGCACCCTGTTCACCTCGGAGTCCGTGACCGAGGGCCACCCCGACAAGATGGCCGACCAGATCTCGGACTCGATCCTGGACGCCATCTTCACCGAGGACCCGGAGGCCCGGATCGCGTGCGAGACGCTCGTGACCACGGGGCAGGTGATGGTCGCCGGCGAGATCTCGACCTCGACGTGGGTCGACATCAACGACACGGTCCGGTCCCGCATCCTCGAGATCGGCTACAACTCGGCGGAGATGGGCTTCGACGGCCACACGTGCGGGGTGTCGATCGCCATCGACCAGCAGTCCGCCGACATCGCCGGCGGTGTCGACACCGCCCTCGAGGTCCGCAAGACCGGGGCGGCGGAGGACCCGTACGCCACGCTCGGCGCCGGCGACCAGGGGATGATGTTCGGCTACGCCTCGGACGAGACCGAGGAGCTGATGCCGCTGCCGATCCACCTCGCGCACCGCATGGCCGAGCGGCTGACCGCGGTCCGCAAGTCGGGTCAGGTGCCCTACCTCCGCCCCGACGGCAAGACCCAGGTCACCTGCGTCTACGAGGACGGCCGCCCGGTCGCGATCGACACGGTCGTGCTGTCGACCCAGCACAAGGACGGCATCGACCTCGAGACGCTCCTCCGCCCGGACATCGAGGAGCACGTCATCCGGCCGCTCCTGCCGGAGGACATCGACACCGAGGACGTCCGCATCATCGTGAACCCGACCGGCAAGTTCGTCCTCGGGGGCCCGCACGCCGACGCCGGGCTCACCGGACGCAAGATCATCGTCGACACCTACGGCGGCATGGCCCGACACGGCGGTGGCGCGTTCAGCGGCAAGGACCCGTCGAAGGTCGACCGCTCGGCCGCGTACGCCACCCGCTGGGTGGCGAAGAACATCGTCTCCGCCGGGCTCGCGTCGCGCTGCGAGCTGCAGGTCGCCTACGCCATCGGCGTCGCCAACCCCGTCTCGCTGATGCTCGAGACCTTCGGGACCGAGGAGGCCGACCCCGAGCAGATCCTGAAGGGCGTCCGCGAGGTGTTCGACCTCCGACCCGCTGCCATCATCGACGCGCTCGACCTCCGCAAGCCCGGCTACGCCGAGTGCGCCGCCTACGGCCACTTCGGGCGGACGGGACCGCGCTTCACCTGGGAGCGGATCGACCGTGCCGACGCCCTCAAGGCCGCCATCGGCGCCTGAGCCGCCGGGTCGTCCCCGGTGACGCCCGCCGGCCGCATCGCCCGTGTCCTGGTCGAGGTGGAGCCGTACCACCTCGACCGCCCCTTCGACTACCTCGTGCCGGACGACCTCGCCGGCGAGGTGGTCGTGGGCGCGCGGGTCGAGGTGGTCTTCGCGGGTCGGAAGCGGCGCGGCGTGGTCGCCGAGCTGGCCGGTACCTCCGAGGTCGCGCCGGCAAGGCTGCAGCCGCTGAAGCGCGTGCTCGGTCCGTACGCGTGGATGCGGCCCGAGGACCTCGACCTCGCCCGGTGGGCGGGCGAGCGGTTCGCCGCCCCGGTCGCCGACGTCGTCCGCCACGCCCTGCCGAACCGCACGGTCGACGTCGAGCGGCGGGCCGAGGCGGCGGGCTGGTTCCCACCCGGCGTCGCGACGCGCCCGCGGTCCGATCCGGAGCCGTCGCCGGCGGTGCTCGCCGCGGGGTGGGAGGTCTACGGCGACCGCGGCGCCGCCCTCCTCGAGGCCGTCCGGTCGGGAGCGGGGTCGTACTACTGGCGGCCGCTGCCGGGGGAGGAGGTGGGTGCGCGGCTCGCCGAGCTCGTGCAGCTGTGCCTCGCCCACGACCGTGACGTGCTCCTCCTCGTCCCCGATCCCGCGTCGCCGGTCGCCGATGCGGTGGTCGCGGCGACGGGCGACCTCGCCGTGGACGTGCGCGGCGGCCCGTCACCCCGTCGGACCTACGGCATGTGGCTCCAGGCGCGGTGCGGGCACGCACGCGTCGTGGTGGGGGAGCGGGGCGTCGGGCTGTGGCCGCTCGAGCGACCCGGGCTCGCCGTCGTCGTCGACGAGGCCAACCCGGCGTTCAAGGAGCGTCGCTCCCCGCGCCACCACGCCCGTGAGGTCGTCCTCGAGCGCGCCCGCCGCAGCGGCGCCGTGGGCCTCCTGGTCGGCACCGTCCCGAGCGCGCCGGCGTGGCGGCTCCTCGCCGAGCGCCGGCTCGAGCCGGTGACCGCACCGCGGGACGTCGAGCGCGACGAGGCGCCCGTGATCCGGGTCGACACCGGCGAGGGACGCGTCCGCACCCGCCTCTCGGCCCCGGGCACCGACGCGCTGCGACGGGCGGTGCGACGCGGCGACTACGGCATCGTGTTCGCCGCGCGCCGGGGTGAGGGCCGCGCGCTCGTCTGCGCCGCCTGTGGGCACCGCCTCCGCTGCCCGGTGTGCGACTCGTCGCTGTCCCGCCGCGGTGGCAACGACCGACGGGTGCACTGCCACGGCTGTGGGTGGGCCTCGCCGGGGCGGCCGCAGTGCGCCGGCTGCGGCGGCGAGCGGTTCGTCCCGCTGGCGGCCGGCGCCGAGCAGCTCGGTGCCGAGCTCACCCGGTCGTTCCCGGACGTGCCGGTCGCCGTCCTCGAGGGCTACGCGCAGCCCGCACCCCCGCCGCCGGCGATCCTCGTGATGACGCGCGGGTCGGTCCTCGACGCCCCGCCCGGACCGGTGGGGGCGGTGCTCCTGCCCGACATCGACGGCCAGCTCCGGCGCCCGGCGCTGGATGCCGCCGAGGACACGCTGCGCCTGTCGATGCAGCTCGCCGGCTGGACCGTCGCGGGCCGCGACGACGCCGGCCGCGGCACGCGCGCCACCGACCGCGAGCGGCCGGCGCTGGTGGTCGCCCAGACCCGGGAGCCCGACCACCCCGTGATCCAGGCGCTCGTCCGCTGGGACCCCGGCGGGTTCTGGCGGACGGAGGCGGCGACGCGCGCGGAGGTGCGCTTCCCGCCGGCCGCCCACGCCATCCGGGTCGACGTCGGTGGTCCCGGTGGCGACGTCGCCGGCGAGCTCCGCGACGCCCTGCCGGCCGGCGACGACGTGCTCGGTCCGTTGCCGGCGGGGGAGCGGGCCACGATCCTCCTGCGCAGCGACGACCGCACGGCCACGCTCGCGGCGATGGACCCCCTCCGTCGCGGGTGGAGCAAGGCCGGCATCGACGTCCGGGTCGACGTCGACCCCGTCGACGTGGGCTGAGCCTCCCCGCCGGCGACGCGTACCATCACCGACCGGCGCGACGTCCCGCGCCCCGTCCCCCCGCGAGAGGTCGTCGTGGCCACCCTCGAGATCCGCATCTTCGGTGACCCCGTCCTGCGCCAGCGTGCGCACGAGGTCGAGGACTTCGACGGTCGCCTGACCCAGCTCGCCGAGGACATGCTCGAGACCATGCGGGCCGCCCCGGGCGTCGGCCTCGCGGCCAACCAGGTCGGCGTCCTGAAGCGCCTGTTCACCTGGGAGGTCGAGGAGGAGGGCGGCGCGGTCGTGAACCCGACCCTCCTCGACGCCGACGCGTCCGAGGTGGAGGTCGACGACGAGGGCTGCCTCTCCTTCCCCGGTCTGTTCTTCCCCGTCGAGCGTCCCCTGCGGGTGGAGGTCGGCTACCGCGATCTCGACGGCGAGGAGCGGAGCGTGCAGCTCGAGGGCTTCAACGCCCGCGTGTGGCTGCACGAGATGGACCATCTCAACGGGATCCTGTTCATCGACCACCTCGCCAAGCACGACAAGCGCGAGGCGCTCAAGGCGATGCGTGAGTACCGGATGGAGCGCGGCCTCGAGGCGCCCCAGACACCGAAGGGGCCGGGGAGCCTCCTCCTCGGGCGGAAGCTGCGCTGATGCGGATCGCCTTCCTGGGCACCCCGCTCGTGGCCGTGCCCGCCCTCACCGCGCTGGTCGCCGCGCGGGACATCGACGTGGCCGCCGTCGTGACGAACCCCGACCGTCCCAAGGGGCGGTCGCGGACCCCGGTCCCGCCGCCGGTCAAGGAGGCCGCGCTCGACCACGGCCTCCGCGTGCTCCAGCCCGCCAAGCCGATCGAGATCGTGGACGAGCTCCGCGAGCTCGACCTCGACGCCTGCGCCGTGGTCGCCTACGGCGCGCTCCTGCCGCGGGCCGTGCTCGAGGCGGGGGGGAAGGGGTTCGTCAACCTCCACTTCTCCCTGCTGCCACGCTGGCGCGGGGCGGCGCCCGTGCAGCACGCCATCCGCGCCGGCGACGAGGTCACCGGGGTGACGACCTTCGTCCTCGACGAGGGCATGGACACCGGCCCCGTGATCGACCGGGTCGAGGTGCCGATCGGGGGCGACGAGAGCGCCGGCTCCCTCCTCGGCCGGCTCGCGGCCATCGGCTCCGACGTGCTGGTGGACTCCATCCGGGCGTTGGTCCGTGGCACCGAGCTCACGCCGCAGGACGACGACCAGGCGACCCTCGCGCCGAAGATCACCGCGGAGGACGTCGCGATCGACTGGGAGCAGCCGGCCACGCGGATCCGCGACCTGGTCCGGTCGGCGAACCCGGCGCCGGGCGCCCACACCACGTTCGACGGCAAGCGGCTGAAGGTCTGGCGGGCGCGCACGCTCAAGGGCGACGGCCGGCCCGGCGAGGTCCTGTCGGCGGGTCCCACCGGCGTGGCGGTCGCCACGGGCGACGGCGCCGTCCTCCTCGACGAGGTCCAGCCCGAGGGCAAGGGCCGCATGGACGGCGGCGCGTTCGCCAACGGCTACCAGCCCGAGGTCGGGTCCCGGCTCGGCTCGTGAGCCCTGCCCCCGACGCCCGCACCGGGACCGGCCTCCGCGCGCGCCAGGCCGCGCTCGCCGCGCTCGCCGCCGTGGAGGACACCGGCACCTGGTCGAACATCGCCGTGCCCGACGCGGTCGCCGCGCTGCCGGAGGCGCGGGACCGCGCGTTCGCCTCCCACCTCGCCTACGACACCCTGCGCTGGGAGGGGACCCTGGACTGGGCCCTGGGGCTCGTCCTGACGCGGCCCCTCGCCGACGTGGAGGCGCCGCTGCGTCGCGTCCTCCGGCTCGGCGCCGTGCAGCTCCTGCGCAGCGGCGTCCCCGTACCGGCGGCCGTCTCGACCAGCGTGGCGCTCGCGCGCGCCGCGGTCCCGCAGGGACGCGCCAAGGGCGCGGCCGGGTTCGTGAACGGCGTGCTCCGCAACCTCGCCCGTCGCCTCGACGACCTGCCGTGGCCCGATGCGGACGTCGACCCGGTCTCGCACCTCTCCCTCACCACCGCGCACCCGCGGTGGGTGGTCGCGGATCTCCTCGGGCGGTTCACCTTCGACGAGACCCGGGCGATCCTCGAGGCCGACAACGAGCCGCCCGGTCTGACGCTGCGCGCGACGAGCGATCGCGACGGGCTCCTCGAGGAGCTCCGCGCGGGCGGGATCGACGCGGCGCCCACCACCACGGCACCCGAAGGCGTCCGCGCCCCCGGCGCGGACCCGCGCCGGCTCGTCGCCGTATCGGAGGGCCGCGCGACACCCCAGGACGAGGCGTCGATGCTCGTCGTCCGCGCCAGCCGCGCCGCGTCGGGGGACCGCGTCCTCGACCTGTGCTCCGGCCCGGGCGGCAAGGCCACGCACCTCGCCGCCGTCGTCGGCCCCGAGGGGCGCGTCACGGGGATCGAGCTGCACCCGCACCGTGCACGCCTCGTCGAGGAGACGGCCGCACGCCTCGGCGTCGAGGTCGACGTCCGCGTCGGCGACGCCACCGCCCCCCCGTTGCAGGGCGGGGAGCGGTTCGACGTCGTGCTCCTGGACGGCCCGTGCACGGGTCTCGGGACGGGGCGGCGGCGGCCCGAGGTGCGGTGGCGCCGCCAGCCCGAGGACGTCCCGACCCTGGCGAAGCTGCAGCGCCGCATGCTCGACGTCGCGGTCGAGCGCACCCGCCCCGGTGGTCACCTCACGTTCTCGGTCTGCACGTGGACGGCCGGCGAGACGACGGAGGTCGTCGCGGACCTCCTCGCCCGTGCCGGCGACCGCCTCGAGCTCGTCGAGGAGCGCCAGCTCCGGCCGGACACCGACGACACCGACGGCATGTACCTGGCGACGTTCCGACGACTCGAGGATCCGCAGCCTCTGCCCGGTCCGGAAGGTCCCGACCGCTAGTCTCGCCTGCGTACCACCCTCTGGGAGCCAGCGTGCCGCGTGACCTGATCCTCGCTCCGTCCATCCTGTCCGCCGACTTCGCGCGACTGGCCGACGAGATCGCCGAGGTCGAGCCGGTCGTCCAGTGGCTGCACGTCGACGTCATGGACGGCCACTACGTGCCGAACCTGACGATCGGCCCGGCGGTCGTCGAGCACCTCCGCAAGGCGACGTCGCTGCCGTTCGACACGCACCTGATGATCACCGATCCGCGCACCTACGCCCCCCAGTTCGTCGCGGCCGGCAGCGAGTCGGTGACCTTCCACCCCGAGGTCGACGACGACCCGCTCGACCTCATCGACCGCCTCCACGAGATGGGTGCCGACGTCGGCGTCTCGATCAAGCCCGCGCACCCGCTGTCCATGGTCGAGGAGCTGCTCCCGCACATCGACCTGCTGCTCGTGATGTCGGTCGAGCCCGGCTTCGGCGGGCAGTCCTTCATGCCCGAGGTCCTGCCGAAGGTCACCGAGGCGGCCGCGTGGCGGGACGCGAACGGCGGCACGTTCCGGATCGAGATCGACGGCGGCATCGGCGTCGAGACGGTCGGACAGGCGGTCGCGGCGGGGGTCGACACCTTCGTCGCCGGCTCGGCGATCTTCGGCACGCCGGATCGCATCGCGGCGGCGGAGGCCATCCTCGCCGCCGCCCACGCGGCTCGACCCAGCGGGTGAGGGAGCCCGCCGCCTCCGAGGTGACCATCCTCATCGTCGACGACGACGAGGACATCCGGGCCTACCTCGAGGTGACCCTCACGCTGTCGGGCTACCAGGTCATCCAGGCCACCGACGGTGAGGAGGGCGTGCGACGCGCCGCCGAGGACCAGCCGGACCTCATCCTCATGGACGTCATGATGCCGAACCTCGACGGCTTCGACGCGCTGCGACGGATCCGCGCGGACGGCCGCACCCGCCATCTGCCGGTCATCGTCCTGACCGCCAAGGCCCAGGCGGACGACAAGGTCATGGGCTTCACCGAGGGCGCCGACGACTACGTCACGAAGCCCTTCGACCCCGACGAGCTCATCGCCCGCGTCGAGGCGAGCCTGCGACGGGCACGCGAGATGCGCTCGGTGTCGCCGCTCACGGGGCTGCCGGCGAACAACCGCATCGAGCGCGAGCTCGCGCGGCGCATCGAGGAGCGCGGCCCGTTCGCGCTCCTCTACGCGGACCTCAACCAGTTCAAGGCCTACAACGACCACTACGGGTTCATGCGGGGCGACCTCGTCCTCCAGGCGACCGCGCGCCTCGTGGTCTCCGTCGCCGGCACCAGCGGGGACCCGGACGTGTTCGTGGGCCACGTGGGAGGCGACGACTTCGTCGTCATCACCACCCCCGACGAGGCCGAGCGCATCGCCAGCGAGATCTGCGCCCGGTTCGACGCGGCCGCCCCGGCCTTCTACGACCCCGAGGACCTCGCCAGCGGACACATCGAGGTCGCGGACCGGCGCGGCAACGTCACCCGGTTCGGTCTGCTGTCCATCTCCATCGGGATCGCCGTCGACCGCGAGGCCGCGTTCACGCATCCGACCGAGGCGGTCGGGGTCGCGACCGAGATGAAGAGCTTCGCCAAGCGGTCAACGACAGGCTCCTCGAACTGCGCCATCGACCGGCGCCTCGAGGCGAACCGGCAGGGCGCGGGTGGGGCCCCGACGAGCGGCATGACCGGTGGCAGCGGGGCGCTCGCGCCCGATGCCGGCTCGGGGAGTCCCTCCACCCTCGGTTAGACTGGGGCACGTCCCGGCCACACCCCGCCGGCCGTCTCCGCGGGTGGCCGAGGGACCTCTTCCTCCCCGGCGGGAACTCGGATCCGCTCCCCGCGACCACGAGGCGATCCGTGACCCACAGCGCGCTCGACCGGACCTGGATGGCCCGTGCCCTGGCGATCGCGGAGCGCGGGCGGGGCACCGTCCGTCCCAACCCGCTCGTCGGTTGCGTGCTGGTCCGGGACGGCGACGCCGTGGGGGAGGGGCACCACGAGCGACCCGGGAGCCCGCATGCCGAGGTCGTCGCGCTGCGCGCGGCCGGCGACGGCGCCCGGGGCGCGACCGCGTACGTGACGCTGGAGCCGTGCGACCACACAGGGCGGACGGGTCCGTGCACCAGCGCGCTGGTCGATGCCGGCGTGACCCGCGTCGTCTACGCCGTGGCCGACCCCAACCCGGTCGCGGCCGGGGGCGCCGGCCGGTTGAGGGACGCCGGCATCGAGGTCGAGGCCGGCGTGCTCGCGCCGTGGGCCGAGCAGCAGAACGAGGTGTTCCTGCACCTGGTCCGCCGGCAGCGGCCGGTGGTGACGCTCAAGCTCGCGCAGACGCGGGAGGGCGCGCTCGTCGCGCCGGGCCGGCGCTGGATCACCGGTCCGGCCGCCCGCGCCGCCGTCCACCGCCTCCGGGCTGCGAGCGACGCCGTCCTCGTCGGGGTCGGGACCGTGCTCGCCGACGATCCCCGCCTCGACGTCCGGCACGTGCCCGTCGACCCGACCGCTCAGCCGCGGCCGGTCGTCCTCGACACCACGGGGCGGACGCCGGCGGACGCGGCCGTCGTCCGACCGGGCGCCGTCGTCCTCACGGGTCCCGACGTGGCGCGGGACTGGCGCGCGGCCGTGACCGCCGCCGGCGCCGAGGTCGTCCCCGTCGCCACGGGTGCCGACGGACGCGTGGACCTGACGGCCGCGATGGACGCGCTCGTCGACCGCGACATCCAGGTCGTCCTCGCCGAGCCGGGGGAGACGCTCACCGCTGCGCTCGTGACGCAGCGCCTCGTCGACCGCCTCGTCCTGCACGTGGCCGACCTCGCCGGGCACCCGTCGCCCGGACCCGCGATGACCCCGAGCGTCCAGCCGGACGCGGACGCCACCTGGGGCTGGCGCACGGTCGCCGCCGGCGTGCTCGGATCCGACCTCGAGCTCGTCCTCGTGCCGGTCGAGACCGCCGACGAGCAGCGGAGGAGTGCCTGATGTTCACCGGCATCATCGAGGAGCTCGGCTGCGTCGCCGCCCTCGACGTCGCGGACGGCCACGCCCGCCTGGTCGTCGACTGCCACACGGTCGTCTCCGACGCCGCCATCGGCGACTCCATCGCCGTCAACGGCTGCTGCCTCACGGTCAGCGGGTGGCCAGAGGACGGCACGGGGTTCGTCGCCGAGCTGATGGCCGAGACGCTCCGGGCCACCGCGCTCGGTGACCTCGAGGTCGGCGCCCCCGTGAACCTCGAGCGGGCCATGGCGTCCGGCGCCCGGTTCGGTGGCCACCTCGTGCAGGGGCACGTCGACGGGGTCGGCGAGGTCGTCGCCCGCGACGAGCAGCCCGGCACGGTGTTCCTGACCGTGCGTGCGCCGGCGGAGGTCGCCGCCTACCTCGTCCCGAAGGGCTCGGTCACGATCGACGGCACGAGCCTCACCGTCGTCGACGTCGCGGACGGCGCGGACGGCAGCGCCACGTTCCGCGTCGGCCTCATCCCGCACACCCTCGCGGTGACGACCTTCGGTTCGCGTTCGGTCGGCGACCGCGTCAACCTCGAGGCGGACGTCATCGCCAAGTACGTCGAGCGCATGGTCGCTCCCTACGCCGAGCGCACGCGTGCCGGCGGTGCGACCACCCCCTACCGAGCAGAGGAGCGGACGTGACGTTCGCGAGCATCGACGACGCCGTCGCGGTCATCCGTGACGGCGGCATCGTCATCGTCGTCGACGACGAGGACCGCGAGAACGAGGGCGACCTCGTCATGGCGGCCGAGGCCGCCTCGCCGGAGACGATGGCGTTCTTCGTCAACCACACGAGCGGGGTCATCTGCGTCCCCATGCTGGGCGAGGACCTCGACCGCCTCGACATCCCGATGATGGTCCGCGACAACCAGGACCCGAAGGGCACCGCGTACACGGTCAGCGTCGACGCCGTCGAGGGCACGTCCACGGGCATCTCCGCGGCCGACCGCGCCCGCACCTGTCAGGTCCTGGCCGATCCGGCCGCCACGGACGCCGACGTGCACCGCCCCGGCCACGTGTTCCCGCTGCGGTACCACCCCGGCGGCGTCCTGCGCCGACCGGGCCACACCGAGGCCAGCGTCGACCTCGCCCGCCTCGCCGGCCTGCGGCCCGCCGGCGTCATCGCCGAGGTCGTCAACCGCGACGGCACGATGTCGCGCCTCCCGGACCTTCGCCGCTTCGCCGAGGAGCACGACCTCCTCATCGTCACCATCGCCGACCTCGTCGCCTACCGACGGGAGCGCGAGACCCTCGTCACGCGCGTCACCGAGGCCAAGCTCCCCACCCCCTACGGGGAGTGGCGGATCCTCGGCTACCGCTCCACGGCCGACGGCCAGGAGGTCGCCGCGCTCGTCCTCGGCGAGCCCGAGGGCAAGCCCGACGTCCTCGTGCGGATGCACTCCGAGTGCCTCACCGGCGACGTGTTCCGGTCGCTGCGCTGCGACTGCGGCCCCCAGCTCGACCTCGCGATGGC
>JAHWKB010000260.1 GCA_019348115.1 Actinomycetota bacterium
TCTTGCGCACCGAGTCCGAGCGCTGCGGGATCTCGATCAGCTCGACGTTGCCGTCCACCATGTCGCGGCGGTCCTCCCGGAAGAGGTTCCAGTCCGCGTAGGACTTCCGCACGATGAGCCGGCCGCGTTCGGCGAGCGCATCGAGCAACGGGGCGAGCTCGAACTTGAATCCGATGTCGCGTGCACCGATCGCCACGTTCTCGTGGTCGATGTACAGCGCGAGGCGGTCTTCTGAAGGGTCTGTGGTAGCCATACCCCCACACTATCCGTCCCGACCGGGCAGGAGGCGCACGTGGAGGGTGGCTACCGGGACGCGCTGCGCTCCGCCCCCGTCCGCGCCATCTGGTCGGCGGGCGCGGTGTCGCAGCTCGGCGACTACATCGGGCAGGGAGCGCTCCTCGTCCTCGCCTTCGACCGCGCCGGCGGCCGGGTGCTGGGACCGGCCGCGGTGCTGGCTGCGGCCGCGGTCCCGGCGCTGTTGACGGGCGCACTCGCCGGCAGCTGGCTCGACCGGATCCCGCGGGCGCGGGCTCTCGCCGGCACGCAGGTCCTGGGCGCCGTCGTCATCGCCCTGCCGGTCGTCCTCCCGGGACTCGCGATCGTGTTCCTCAGCGCCGCGCTCCTCGGCGCCCTCAAGGCGATCACGATCGCCGTCCGCTCGGGCGCCATGGCCGAGGCCGTGGAGGACCGCCACCGCAGCCCGCTCCTGGCGCTGCTGTCCACCACGGACCAAGCCGGACAGGTCCTCGGCTACGTCGTCGGCGCGGGACTGGCGGCGTCGGTCGGCGCCGCACCCGCCCTCCTCCTCGACGCCGCCTCGTTCCTGCTCGGCGGGCTCATCCTGGCCCGCACGGCGTTCCCACCGCCGGCACCCCGTCCCGCCCGTGCGGGGGTGGCGACCGGCATCCGGGACATCCTCGGCAACCCGGTACTCCGCATCCTCGCCCCGCTCGTGTGGATCACCGCCACCGTCGGCTCGCTCCCCGAGGCGCTCGCGGCCGGCGTGGCGGGGACGGACGACCCGTGGCTGCCGTTCGTGTTCGCCGCCGCCCCCGCAGGGCAGGCGCTGACCATGATCGTGATCGGACGGCTGCCCCAGCTCGGGCGCCCGTCGGTGCAGCTCATCCACCTCGCGTGGCTGTCGCTCGCCTTCGCCATCGCGGCGCTGGGGCGCACGCCAGGGTGGTTCGTGCTGGCCAACCTGCTCGTCGGCTCCGGCGTGGCGTGGACCATCGGGCCCCAGCTGGCCTTCCTCCGGCTCGCTCCCCCCGAGCGCATGGCCCAGGTGACGGGCGTGATGATCGCGGTCGTGATCGCCGCCGACGGCATCGGCACCCCACTGTTCGCCTGGTTGGCGGACGCGACGTCGGTCCCGTCGGCGTACCGGGCAGCCGGCGCGATCGTGCTCGTCTCGGCGCTGCTGGGATGGACCTTCAAGGAACGCACGCCGCTCGCGGCCGAGCTCGATCTCGCGCCCACGCGGACGGGGGCGTGACCGCTACAGCTCGAGAGGCACACCGAGGAAGCCGGCGAGCGCCGCCGCGGTCGTGACGTCGTCGCGGTGGAGGACGCCGAACATGCCGAGCGATCGCGCCACGTCCACGTTGCGGTCGAGGTCGTCCACGAACGCGCAGGCCTCGGGCTCGACCCCGAGCTGGTCCAGGGCCAGCCGGTAGATCGCCGGATCGGGCTTGCGCAGGCCGACCTCGCCCGAGATCACCAGCACGTCGAAGACGTCCGCGAGCCGCTCCCGTGGGTAGGTCGTGGTGCCCCACGAGTTGGACAGCAGACCCGTCGCCACGCCCTGCTCCTTGGCCTGCGCGACGACGTCCCAGACGCGTCCCGCCGGGCGCATCCCGTCGAAGAGCCGCTCGACGATGCCGCGCGGCGGGACCGCGTAGCCGGCGTCGGCGAGCCGGGCGGCGAGGAGCCGGTCGAACTCCTCGTCGGGGATGCGGCCGAGCTCGATGCTCGCCACGAGGTCGTCGCCGCCGACGTCGTCGCGGTACGCGGCGAGCAGGAGCTCGAGGATGGTCCCCTTGGGGATGTCGTGGGCACGCTCGTAGGCACGGAAGGACCGGCCCACCGAGCCGGTCAGGACGCCGCCGTAGTCGACGAGGAGCCCCGCGGTCGCGTCGCGGTCGGTCATCGTCCGGCGGCGGTCGCCGCCGCGTCGGCCTGTTCCAGCAGACGGACCACGATGTCACCGAACGGCCCCCAGACCTCCTCGGGGACGTCCCCGTAGGCGCCGGAGCGGTAGCGGCCGTAGACGCCCTCGAGGATGACCGCGAGCTTCCACAGGCCGAAGGCCGTGTAGTAGTCGAGCTCGGAGATGTCGCGACCGGACCGCGCGGCGTAGCGCTCGGCCAGCTCCTGGCGGGACGGGAAGCCGTCGACCACGGTCGGGGCGGACTGCAGTGGCACGAGGTCGTCGTCCGGCTCGGACCAGTAGACCATCAGCAGGCCGAGGTCGGCCAGGGGGTCGCCGAGGGTGCACAGCTCCCAGTCGAGGACGGCGCGGACCTCCCCCGCCTCCGAGACGATGACGTTGTCGAGCCGGTAGTCGCCGTGGACGATGGCGGCCCGCCCCTGCGCGGGGATGGACGCGACGAGGCGCTCGTGGACGCCGTCGATCGCGGGGAGGTCGCGGGTCCTGCCCTTCCGGTACTGGCCGTGCCAGCGCTTGAGCTGGCGGGCGATGTAGTCCTCCTTCCGGGCGAGGTCGCCGAGCCCGACGTCGTCGGGGTCCACCGCGTGGAGCGCCACCAGCGTGTCGACCAGCGAGAACGCGGCCGCTCGCCGGGCGTCGACGTCGAGCTCGTCCTCCGCGGCGGCGGCGTCGCGGATCACCGGGCCCGCGACGAACTCCATCGCGTAGAAGGGCGCGCCGGTCACGTCCTCGTCGGGCTCGAACCCGATCGTGCGCGGCACCGGGACGTCGGTGGTCTCGAGCGCGGAGATGATGCGGTGCTCCCGGCCCATGTCGTGGGCCGACTCGAGGACCCCGTGGAGCGGCGGTCGGCGCAGGATGAACCGGCGGCCCTCGGCGTCGGTGACGCGGTAGGTGAGGTTGGAGCGGCCGCCCTCGATGACGTCGAAGGACAACGGCGGGTCGAGCGCCGCCACCCGTTCGCCGAGCCAGGCGGTCACGCCGTCGACGTCGATCCCCTCCGCTGCCTCCGCCACGCGCTCGCCTCCGGTTGGGCTGGTCGGGCGGCGAACGTAGCCTGCCCCCATGGATGACTACACGCGCGGGCTCGTGGAGCTCGACCGCCGCCACGTCTGGCACCCGTTCACGCAGCAGCAGCGCTGGGAGGCGGAGGAGCCGCTCGTCGTCGAGCGCGGCGAGGGCTGCTGGCTCGTCGCCACGGACGGCCGGCGCTACC
>JAHWKB010000069.1 GCA_019348115.1 Actinomycetota bacterium
CGTGCGGGGCGATCACGCGCACCTCGACGCCGGCGCGCTGCAGCCCCTGGAGGTGACGCAGGAGGAACGGCGCCGCGCTGTCGTCCTCCGAGCGAGGGAAGACGTGGGTGAGCGCCAACACCCTCACGGTCGTCCGAACAGGGCGCGTCAAGGAAGGGTCCGGCGCACCCGGTAGGGGATCTCGCGTCGCGCGGTCGAGTGGCGGATGACGTCGCCCAGGAACCCGATGCCCACGAGCTGTCCGCCGAGGAGCACGAGGAGGATCCCGAACAGCAGCAGCGGGCGCTGGCCGATGCCGACCCCGGTCACGAGCTTGAGGAGCGACAGGTAGACGAGGAACGCCCCGCCGAGCGCCGACATCGCGAGCCCGATGCCGCCGAACAGGTGGAGCGGACGGTCGGCGAACCGGGTCAGGAACAGCACGGTCAGGAGATCGAGGAGCGTCTTCGGGAACCGGGTCACCGAGAGGTACTTCGACCGGCCCGCCTGGCGCGGCCGGTGGTCGACCGCGACCTCGCCGACCGCGAAGCCGAGGTCGTGGGCGAGCACCGGCACGAACCGGTGGAGCTCGCCGTACATCGGCATCTCCTCGACGACCTCACGGCGGTACGCCTTCAGGCCCGTGTTGAAGTCATGGAGGTCGAGCCCCGTCAGCCACCGGGTCGCCGCGTTGTACGCGCGCGACGCCCAGCGCTTGCTGCGCCGGTCGGACCGCGTCCGGCGCCACCCGGCTACGACGTCGCACCCGTCGGCGATCGCGTCGAGCAGCTTCTGGACCTCGGCCGGCACGTCCTGCCCGTCGGCGTCGAGCGTCACCAGCAGGCGGCCGGACGCGGTGTCGAACCCCGCGGCGAGCGCGGCCGCCTTGCCGAAGTTCCGCCGCAGGGTCACGACCCGGACGAGCTCGGGCGCGTCGAGGTGGAGCTTCTCGAGGTACTCGCCCGACCCGTCGACGGACCCGTCGTCGACGTAGACGATCTCGATGCGCGGCGTCGGGGCGGCGTCGACGTGCCACCGTGTGGCGGCCTCGACGAGCTCGGTGTGGAACGTCGGCAGGGCGTCGATCTCGTCGTACACCGGGACGACCACGGAGAGATCCGCAGGGGGACCGACGGGTGCGGGGGAGGTGGCCACGGCCGGAGGCTAGCGGCGGCACGCCTGGGCCAGCCGCCGGTCGGGCGGCGGCGGTCGTCGCTCAGGCGGTCGGCAGGGACAGCACGAACACGGCGCCCTCGTCGTCGGTCGCCGGCTCGAGCTCCAGGTCGCCGCCGTGGGCGCGTGCGATGGCCCGCGCGAGGTGGAGGCCCAGCCCGAGCCCCCGCGTCCCGGGGTCGGCGCGCTCCCACTTCTGGAAGATGCGCTCGGCGTCGTCCGGCGCCACCCCGTGCCCCTGGTCGCGCACCACCACCTCGACCGTCCCCTCCGAGGGGGCGCGCAGCTCGACGGTGACCGTGCGGCCGGCGGGGGAGAACTTCGCCGCGTTGCTCAGCAGGTTGAACAGCACCTGGCGGATGCGTGGCGGATCGACCTGCGCCACGGCGGCGATCCCGTGGTCGACGACGTCCGTCGGGTGGTGGCGGAGGACCGTCGCTTCGAGGTCGTGGACGGTGGTGGTCACGAGCTCGTTGAGGTCCGTCGGACGGGCCGCGAGGTGGAGGTCCTCGCCGTCCGCATCGAGGGTCCGCAGCGCCTCGACCACGATCTGGGCGTGCGCGACGTTGCGCTCGATGGTCCTGACGATCTCGTCGACCTCGGCCGGGTCCCGCTCGCCCGGTCCCTCGCGCTTGAGGAGGCTCGCGGCGCTGGCGATGATCGCGAGCGGGGCGACGAGCTCGTGCGCGACGGTGGCGGCGACGGACGACAGATCGGCGGGAGGCGGCACGGGGGATCCGGGGGAGGAGGTGGACGTCCGGGCTCTGGGGACGTTCGCCTGCCAGGATACGGATGGTCCGCCAACGCCGGGACCGCCGTTCGGCCCCTCGGCGCCCGGCGCCCGCCGGCCCCGCCGGGTCCGGTCGGGGTCGCGCCGGACGGCGTCTGGTACACATCGCTCGCGCGGGGCCAGCGGTCGCGCGCCTTCCGCCGACCGACTCCCGAGGGCCGCCACCGTGGACCAGCAGCAGCGCTGGCCGACCGTCACCGTCGTCGTGGTGAACTTCGACGGGCGGGACTACCTCGAGCCGTGCCTCGCGTCTCTGGTCGGCCAGGACTACCCGGCCGACCGGGTGGAGATCGTCCTCGTCGACAACGCGTCCGCGGACGGCTCGGTCGAGCTCGTCCGGGAGCGCTTCCCCCAGGTGCAGGTCGTCGTCAACGACGCCAACGTCGGGTTCGCGCCGGCGGTCAACCAGGGTGCACGGCTGGGCAACGGCGACATCCTCGCACTCATCAACAACGACGCGGTGGCCGCACCCGGGTGGCTGCGCGAGCTCGTCCGTCCGATGCTCGTCCACGACCACGTGCGGTGCACGGGCGGGCTCGTCCTCGACGCCACCGGCGAGAAGGTCGACTTCGCCGGCGGCGAGCTGTCGTTCTACGGCCACGGGTTCGCCGCGCACCGCGAGGAGGCGCCGCCGACCGACCTCCGCACCGAGCCGACGATCTTCGTGACGGGTGCCTCCCTCGCGACGCCGCGGGAGTTCTTCCTCGAGATCGGCGGCTTCGACGACGACTTCTTCGCGTTCTTCGAGGACGTGGACTACGGCTGGCGCGTCTGGGTGCTCGGCTACGAGACGTGGTTCGTGCCGGCCTCGGTCCTCTACCACCGCCACCACGGGACCATCGAGCGCTTCGGCTACCCGCGCGAGCGGTACATGCTCGAGCGCAACGCCCTGGCCACCATCTTCAAGAACTACGGCGACGAGCTGCTGTCGAAGACGCTGCCGTCGTCGCTGATGCTGTCGATGCTGCGCGGCTTCTACAACGAGGACTCCGACCTCGGCGACTACCGCATCGGGCCCGACACGGCCGGGCAGCCGGACCCCGAGCCGGTCGTGTCGGCGATGACCGGGGCCCACCTCGCCGCCATCCGCGACTTCGCGCTGCTGTGGGACAAGCTCCGCCCCAAGCGCGCCTACGTCCAGGAACACCGCCGGCGCGACGACCGCGAGATCCTGCGCCTGTTCAAGAAGCCGGTCATGCCGAACGTCCCCGACGCGACGTTCCTCACCGTCTTCCAGTCGGTCGTCGACACCTTCGACCTCATGTGGCACGCCACGACGCGGCAGCGGATCCTCATCCTCACGGCCGACACGCTGGGCGCGAAGATGGCCGGCCCCGCGATCCGCGTGTGGGAGATGGCGCGGACGCTGTCGAAGGAGCACGAGGTCGTGCTCGCCTCGATGCGCAAGCCCCAGATCCAGCACCCCGGCTTCCGGGTCGAGCACATCACGCCGGGCAACGCCGGCCACCTCGTCGGGTGGGCCGAGGTCATCGTGAGCCAGGGGTTCACGATGTACCACTTCCCCGAGATCGCCTCCTCCGAGGCGGCCGTGGTCGTCGACATCTACGACCCGTTCCACATCGAAGCGCTCGTCATGCGCAAGAACGAGCCGCCGCACGAACGGTGGGCGACGGCGGCCTCCGACCGCGACGTGGTCAACGACCAGATCGAGCGCGGTGACCTCCTGCTCTGCGCCTCCGAGAAGCAGCGCGACTTCTGGCTCGGCCAGCTGGCCGCCGTCGGCCGGATCAACCCGGCCACGTACGACCAGGACCCGGACCTCCGGGCGCTCCTCGCCATCGCCCCGTTCGGCCTGTCGGAGGAGCCGCCGGTCCGGACCCGCTCGGCCATCCGCGGGCAGACCGAGGGCATCAGCGACGACGACCTCGTCCTCCTGTGGGGCGGCGGGATCTACAACTGGTTCGATCCCGCCACCCTCATCGAGGGCGTCGCCATCGCGGCCCAGCAGGAGCCGCGCCTGAAGCTCTTCTTCCTCGGCACGGCCCACCCGAACCCCGACGTGCCCGAGATGATGCGTGCGGCCGAGGCGTACCGGACCGCCGAGCGGCTCGGCATCCTCGACAAGCACGTCTTCTTCAACGACGGCTGGGTCGACTACGACGATCGCGCGAACTACCTGCTCGACGCCGACGTCGGGGTCTCGACCCACTTCCTCCACATCGAGACCGAGCTCAGCTTCCGCACCCGCATCCTCGACTACCTCTGGGCCGGGCTCCCGATCCTCGCCACCGAGGGGGACTCGCTGTCGAACCTCGTGCGCGAGCACGACCTCGGCGAGGTCGTCCGCGCCGAGGATCCCGAGGACGTGGCGCGGGCGCTCCTCCGGATCGCGGACGAGGAGCGTCGCGCGACCTGCCGCGCGAACGTCGAGGCGCTGGCGCCGCAGATGACGTGGGAGCGGGCGCTCGCACCGCTCATCGGGTTCTGCCGCGACCCGCGCCGGGCGCCCGACCTCCACGGCAAGCCGTTCCGCTACGTCCGGACCGAGCCGACGCTGCCGGTGAAGCGCTCGCCCCAGGACCTCGCGAAGCGGTTCGTCCGCGCCACGCGGGACAAGGGGCTGTCGACGGCGTTCCGGATGGCGGCGAACTCGGTCAAGGTCCGTGCCGACGTCCGCCGCGTCCAGCGCGAGAACCGCTGACGTGCCGAGCTGGCTGCCCGTCCCGCTGCGGGACGCGGCCGTGCGGACGCCGTTCCTCTGGTGGGCGGCCGTCGGCGGGTTCCTCCGTGTGCTGCTGCTGCCCGTCGGCATCTCGAGCGACACGCTCGCGGTCTACTGGCGTGCCCACCTCATCGCCTTCCACGGCGAGGTCTACGCGGACTACCTCGTCAACATGGGGAGCCACCTCGTCCACGCCGTGTGGCTGCGCGTCGCCCAACCGTTCCTCGGTCCCGCCGACGGGCTGTGGACCCACCCGTGGTGGTGGGCCGACCCGTGGGGCCTGATCCCGCAGCACATGACCGAGTTCCTGGCCCGGCCCGACGCGTGGCGTGCCATCGCGCTCCTGAAGCTCCCCTACGCGCTCGCCGAGGTGGTCGCCGGCGTCCTGCTCCTCCACGTCGCGTGGAACCGGGGGGCCACCACGGAGGGACCCGACCGGCTGGTCCGCGCGAAGCGCGTCTGGGTGTTCTGGATGCTGTCGCCGGCTGCGATCTACGCCACCCTGCTGTTCGCGCGGTACGAGGCGTTCCCCGTCCTGGCGATCGTCGCGGCGCTCCTCCTCGCCGAGCGCGACCGGCCGTGGGCCGCCGCGATCGTGCTCGGGATCGGCATCACCCTCCGGACCTACCCGATCGTCCTCGTGCCGGTGTTCGCGCTCGTCCTCCAGCGGGGGCTCGTGCGCCAGGCGGCGTGGACGGCGGCCGGCCTCGCCCCCTTCGCGCTCAGCATGGTGGCGAACCGGCTCGTCGCCGGCGCGTTCGGCGAGGTCCTCTCGGCCGGCACCTCCATCTACGGCTCGAACTGGCTCGACTGGACGTTCGCGCCGGGGCCGGGCCGCGGCCCGGAGGGCCTGCCGCTGTTCCCGGCGGCCATGCTCGTGCTCGGCCTCTACCTCCTCGGTCGCGACCAGGGGTGGTGGGGCGCCCGGCCGGTCCCTCGCGAGCACCTGTGGCGGTGGGTCGTCCTCACCCACCTCGTGATGTTCGCGACGACCCTGTTCTCGGCCCACTACCTCATGTGGGTGACGCCGGCGATCGCCCTGCTCCTGGCGCGGAGCGACGTCCGTGCGGTGCTCCCGCTCCACCTCGTCCAGGTCGCCGGCGTGTTCACCGCCGCGTTCCTGCTGTGGGGAGGGATCCTGTTCACCGGCACCCTCGGGGGCCTCGGCCCGACCGCCCAGCGGCTCCTGCCCCTCGGGCCCCCGCTGCGGGACGGTCAGCTGCCCGCCGACATCGCCTGGGTGACCGCCACCGTCGCGACGCTGGCGCTCCTCGTGCCGTTCCTCATCGAGACCCTGCGGCGCGATCCCGGGGCGCACGGTGTGCCCCGCCCCGGCGGCTGAGGGCCAACGCCGCGCCGGCGAGCGCCCCGAGCCCCCCGAGCCAGAGGACGAGGAACCCCGGGTCGGCGCCGGCGAGGTGCGCGGCTTCCCGCGCGCTCCGTCCGGTGGCGGCGACCGCCCCACCGATCCGGTCGGCGTGCCCGAGCGTGAACACGAGGTCGCCGTCCTCGTCCTCGAGCGACCCGTCCCGGTACGGGTCGTAGGGGTTGCGGTACAGCGCGAGCGGTTCGGCGCCCTCGTAGCGGAACGTCATCGCGAAGGTCCGGCCAGCCGCGTCGTCCACGGGCGCGAACGCGAGGGTCAACGGGGTGTTGTCGACGAGGTCCGCCCCTTCGGCCGCGGCCCGTCGCTCCTCGCCGGCGCCGGCGACCGTCAGCTCGAGCGTCCCGTCGACGCCGTCGACCTCGCCGAAGGTCGCCACCGTGACCGTGACGCGGTCGAACCCGTCCCCCGCGGGCACGACGGTCTGGGTGATCCCGTCGTCCTCCACCCGCACGACGTCGACGGCCGCGGTGTGCCCCGGCTCGCCGGTCGATGAGCACGCCCCCAGGAGCGTCGCGCCGAGGAGCGTCGCGAGGACCCTCCTGGCGACGGCTGATCGCGTGCGCATCATCCCCCGAGGAGCTCGCGGATCCGCTGGGCGGTGTACTGCAGGGTAGAGGCGTCCGACGTGCGGGTGGCCGGGCCAACGAGCAGGCCCGCGGCGGGGCGATCGAGCCGGTAGCCGACGGTGGAGCGGAGGTAGGCGGCGGGCTCGCGGGTCGTGAGACCGTCGTTGATCAGCAGCAGCGGGGCGTCACGGTCGGCCGCGTAGGGCGCGCTGGCGAGCCCCTGCGCCCAGCCGCCGGGCCGGTCGCCGTTGACGACGACGTAGCGGTGCTCGGGGGCGTACGACGTCCGCCGCCACAGCGTCCGGGCGACGGCCGTGGCCGTCGAGAAGCGGTTGTCGCCGGCGACGCGCCGTGTGGGTGCGACCTCGCGCAGCTGGCCGAAGACACGGCCGGAGATGGCCGCCTCCCCGCCCAGCACGACGAGGTCGCGCGCCCCGAGGGACCGCGCCGTGGTGAGCACGCCGGGGGAGCGGTCGGCCGCGGCCGAGTCGGGCCAGGACAGGAGCAGCGGGACCTCCGCGGCGGCCGCGTACGCGCCGCCGGCGATGGCGTCGGGCCAGTTGGCGGCCGAGGCGACGAGCACCTGGCCATCGGGGCCCGGTCCGACCTGGCGCGCGATGGCGACCGCCGTGTCGATCCGGGTGGGTCCGTGCAGGCGCGCCGGCGAGTAGCCGAGTGCCCGGATGCGCTCGACGACGGTGGGGGAGACGGCGCCCTCGCCACCGAGGATCCACACCCGTCCGCCGGGCAGGACCCGGCGGAGCTCGGTCTCGACGCTGAGGGGGAGGCGGTCCGGGGGGACGAGCAGGATGGGCCCGCGGTCGCCGGCGAGCGGGGCGCCGGCCAGCGAGTCGGCGAACACGTCGTTGCGTGCGATGACCGCGTGGGTGGCGGTGCCGGTGGCGAAGGTGGCGCGCGACACGGCCACCGACGCCGCCGAGGCCTCCCCGGTGCCGGGGAGGTCGTCGAGCGTGTCCTCGCGCTTCGCGACGGCGGTCGTGGCGTGCCCGAGGTCGATGCGACCCGCGCCCGTGCGGTCGTCGCGGCCGGGGCCCGTCCCGGTCGCCGTCCGGATGTCGCGTGCGGTGTCCTCGAGTGCCTGCTCGGTCCCGATGGCCGTCCGTTGCGGGTCGAGCGAGCGCACGAGCGCGATGGCGGCCGTGACGTGCGGCGCCGCGAACGACGTGCCCGCCTCCCGGCAGTACCCGCGTCCGACGGCGCTGCTGACCCAGCACGCGCCGAGCACGTCGTGGGACGGCAGCGACGACCGGTTGGAGCCCCCCGGGGCGGCGAGGTCGACGCCGGCGTTGCCGGTCGAGTACGGCGCGACCGGGTCCTCGTCCGGGCTGTGGGGGTCGATGTAGCCCGTGGCGGCGACGGAGAGGTAGGCCGCGTAGGCGCCGGGGTACTCGAGCAGGGAGCCGCCGGAGTTGCCAGCGGCCGCGACCGGCAGGGTGCCCCGCGAGAACGCGTCGATCCCCGCGGCCTCGAGCACGGCCGACGTGCCGGGGCCACCGAGCGAGAGGTTGAGCGCGACGGCGCCGCTCGCGGTCGCCCACGCCATCGCCTCGACGACCGCGCCGTCGGAGGCGCATCCCTCGGCGTCGAAGACGCGGGCGACGAGGAGCCGTGCGCCGGGGGCGAGGGCGGCCATGCCCGCGCCGTCGTCGGTCGCGGCCGCCACGACCGACGCGACGAAGGTGCCGTGACCGCCGAGGTCGGTGTCGCCGGAGCGGTCGAGCGCGACGCCGGTCCGGCCGTCGCGGGTGGGGACGTAGTCGCGCACCGCGATGGCGCGTCCGACGAGGTCCGGGTGTCGACCGTCGAAGCCCGAGTCGATGATGGCCACGCGGACCCCGTCGCCGGTCGTGACCGCCCGGGCGCGCTCGAGTCCGACCCGTCGGAGGGACCACTGCCCGGTCGGCGCCGCCGGACCGTCGGGGCCGTACCACGGGTCGTCCGGCGAGGCGCCGTCGCCGATCGTCTGCTGCTGCCGGCGGAGCGACACCGTCTCGACCGCATCGGCGCCGACCAGCGCGACCGCCTGCTCCAGCGAACCGCGCATCCGTCGACGTCCGTCGGGCAGCTCACCCAGCGACGTGGCGCCGGCGGCCTCGAGCCGCGGGACCGCCACGGCGTCGACCAGCAGCTCCAGCGAGGGCACCCGCGACGGTACGCGGGCCACCCCCCCGACCTGGCAGATGGAGGGGTAGGTGGGCGGGTAGTGGCGGGGGTCGGGCAGGTAGTCGACGCCGACCATCGGGGAGGCCGGGTCGGGCTCGGTCCGGCCGTCGAGCGTGCGGTAGGCGGGACCGCAGTCCACGTCCGCGGTGCACGCGCGGACGGCCAGCGGCGGGACGGGACCGGGGGGCGCGTCCGAGAGGCGGCGGTCCGGACCGCAGCGTCCGCCGGTGGCCGCGGCGACGTCGCACGCACCGACGTGTGCGACCACGCCGGTGACGCCGTCGGCGGTGGTCGTGGCGGTGGCCGTGCCCGTCGTGATCGTCGAGCCGGTCGCGGTCCGCAGCCGCCAGGTCCAGCCGGACACGCCGGGCTCGATCGTCAGGACGCGGGAGGGGCTCTCACGGTGGTCGGGGCCGCTCGCGGTGTCGAGGCGGGGATGGAGGTCCACCCGGACGGTGCGGAGCTGGTCCGCGGGCACCGGGGCGCACAGCACCGCCTCGACCGCCACGGCCCCGGACCGGACCGTCGCCCGGTCGTCCTCGAACAGGTCGTCGATCACGACGTCGTGCAGGTCGACGGCGCTGCGCCCCTCGCACGGGTCCCCGTACCGGGACGGCGGGTAGTGCGAGGAGGCCGTCCGGTCCTGCCCGGCGCCACGGTCCGCCGCCGACCCCGCCGGTGGCAGCACGGTCGCCGAGACCAGGACGGCCGCAAGGAGGACCGTCCGGCGGGCGGAGCGGAGGGACGTCACGGGCACGCGCGGACACTCCTCGACGCTCCGCAGCCCCGGAAGGTACGGGACGTGGCCCGGTTCGTCCGGATGACCGCGCCGGTGGGCCCTCCGGTGGCCGCTGGTAGCCTCCGGACAACGCGGGACGAGGGGACCGCGCCACCGGATGGAAGAGCAGCGCCGTGGGGCGACCGTGAGCACCGACGAGCGCGTCCTCGCGACGACGACCTCGGAGCTGCCCCGCCTCGGCAGCGGTGGTCCCCCGCCGGCCAAGCGGGTCCCGTTCCGTGCGCTCCGGGACAAGCTCGTCGACCTGTGGCTCGCGCGCGAGCTCCTCCGCCAGCTCGTCGGCAAGGAGCTGAAGGTCCGCTACAAGAACTCGGCGCTCGGGTTCCTGTGGTCCCTCCTGACGCCGGCGCTGATGACGGTCGTCTTCACCGTCATCTTCCAGTACGTGATCCGCATCCAGGTGCTCGACTTCGCCGCGTTCTTCCTCTCCGGCTACCTCGTGTGGCAGTTCTTCCAGAACTCGGCGCAGGGCTCCGTCGGCGCCATCGTCGGCAACGGCGCGCTCATCAAGAAGGTGTACTTCCCGCGCGAGGTGCTCCCGCTCTCGATCGTGCTGAGCCAGGTCGTCCACCTCGTGCTGGCGCTCGTCGCGGTGAGCCCCTACCTGATCTGGTCGCGCGGCTGGTCGATCGTCCTGCACCTGCCGGCGATCCTCATCGGCATCCTGCTGGTGACGGTGTTCACCGCCGGCGTCTCGATGCTCCTCGCCGGCGCGAACGTTCCGTTCCGCGACCTGCAGGAGCTCATCGTCGTCATCTTCATGGTGTGGTTCTACGCCACGCCGATCATCTACCCGATCGCGATGGTGACCGGCAGCGACACGGCGGCCGGCGCGGTGTTCGGCCACATCCTGAACGCGAACCCGATGACCTGGTTCGTGAAGCTGTTCCGCGAGTCCATCTACGGGTCCGTCGTGAGCAACCCCCGGTGTGCCGAGTTCGCCACCGTGAACCCGTCCGACCCGTGCCCGTACCGGCCGTTCCTGACCGAGCCCCAGAGCTGGCCGTCACCGGAGCTGCTCCTCGGCTGCACGCTCGCAGCCGGCATCGCCTTCGCGCTCGGCTACCTCGCGTTCCACCGCTTCGCGGTGAACTTCGCGAAGGAGGTCTGAGCCGTGGTGCTCGGATCGATCCGGGAGCTGATCCGCTCCGACCGGGGCCGGCCGGCGATCGTCGTCGAGGGCCTCACCGAGTCGTTCCGGCTCTACCACGAGCGCCCCGGCGGGCTGAAGGAGCGGCTCTACCGCTTCAGCAAGCCGAGCTACACCGACTTCAACGCGCTCGAGGACGTGTCGTTC
>JAHWKB010000261.1 GCA_019348115.1 Actinomycetota bacterium
ATGGAGGCGGCCGACCTGCTGCCGAACGAGAAGGTGCAGGTCGTCGACTGCGACAACGGCAACCGCCTCGAGACCTACGTCATCCCCGGCGAGGCCGGCACCGGCGTGATCGGACTCAACGGCGCCGCAGCCCGGCTCGTCTACCCTGGCGACACGGTCATCATCATCAGCTACGCGGACTACGAGGACGCCGAGGCCCGGGAGCACGATCCCACCGTGGTCTTCGTCGACGAGGACAACCGTGTGGCCCGGCTCGGGGCGGAGATCGCGGGTGCGTTGGCGTAGGCACGACGAGCAGGGGGACCAGACCGCGGACGACGCCGCCGCCGTCCCGCAGACGTCGGATGCTCCGGGGCCGGGGTCCGACGATGCGGGCGCGATGGACCCGTGGGCGGACCACGACGTCCCACCGGGCGCCGCCGCCGGGGGGGCGGGTGGTCACGCCGCCCGCGTCGAGGTCGAGCTCGACCTCGGCGCCGTCGAGCCCGACGAGCTCTCCCGTGCCGTGCGCCGCGCCGTCGCCCGGGCACTCGCCGAGGACCTCGGCGACCGCGGGGACGTGACCTCGATCGCGACCGTCCCCGCCGGCATGACCGGCACCGCCGAGCTCGTCGCGCGAGCCGGCGGCGTGGTCGCGGGCGGCGACGTCGTCCGCGCCGTGTTCGAGCAGGTCGACGTCCGTGTGACCGTCGAGATGGCGGTCTCGGACGGCGCGCGGGTGGAGGGCGGTGACGTCCTGGGCACGATCTCGGGACCGCTGCGGTCGATCCTCACCGGCGAGCGCACCGCTCTCAACTTCCTCTGTCACCTGTCCGGCATCGCCACCCGCACGCGGGCCTTCGTCGACGCCGTGGACGGCACCGGCTGCGCGATCCGCGACACACGCAAGACCACCCCCGGCCTGCGCCTCCTCGAGAAGGCGGCCGTCCGGGCCGGCGGCGGGCACAACCACCGGATCGGGCTGTACGACGCCATCCTCGTGAAGGACAACCACGTCGCCGCGGCCGGCGGGATCGGGCCTGCGGTCGAGAACGCGCTGGCGCGCCCGGGCGTGCACGTCCAGGTCGAGGTCTCGCGCCTCGACCAGCTCGAGGAGGCACTCCAGCTCGGCGCGACCGACATCCTCCTCGACAACTTCACGCCCGAGGAGGTGCGCCAGGCCGTGCAGCGGGTCGACGGCCGCGCCGCGCTCGAGGCCTCCGGCACGATCTCCCTCGACGACGTCGCGCGGTACGCGGCCGCCGGGGTGGGACGGGTCGCGGTCGGGGGCATCACCCACTCTGCCCCCAACCTCGACATCGCCCTCGACGTCCGCACCGAAGCGCTGGAGGCGCCGGCGCCGCTCGCGTCCGTGTGGTCCGACGACGAGATCGGCAAGGACACCTGGCTGCAGCCGCCCGCCGCCAGCGGGACGTCCGACGAGGCCCGGCCGGCACCCGGTGCCGACGCGCGGGACGCGACGGCGGACGCACCGACGGACGCCCTCGGGGGAGGCGCACCCGGGGACGCCGACGGCGGTGCCTCGGCGGACGCGGACGCCCAGCTCCCCGGGGACGACGAGCTGGAGGGGCCGAGCGGCGCCCCGGCCTTCGTCGACGCCGCGACCGGGGACCCCGATGCCCCGAGCGAGAGCGGGCTGTTCGCGTGGCGCGAGCGCCAGCTCGGTGAGCAGCCGGGACGGGACTGAGGTGCTGCTGGCGGTCGACGTCGGGAACTCCAACACCGTCCTCGGCATCTTCCAGGGCGACGAGCTCGTCCACCACTGGCGCACCGCCACCGACAGCGAGCGCACCCCGGACGACGTCGCGCTCACCTTCCAGGGCCTCCTCGCCTTCGCCGGGCTCGACTTCGGGCACAACGTCCACGGCGTCGTGATCTCGTCGGTCGTGCCGACCGTGACCGACACGATGCGCGAGATGGTCGGGCGCTACTTCCCGTTCCCCCCGCTGGTGATGGGCCCCGGCGTGAAGACCGGGATCCCGCTGCGCTACGAGAACCCCCGCGACGTCGGCTCGGACCGCATCGCGAACGCCGTCGCCGCCTTCGAGCTGTTCGGCGGGCCGACCGTCGTCGTCGACTTCGGCACCGCGACGTCGTTCGACGTCGTGAGCGCGGAGGGGGAGTTCGTGGGTGGCGCCATCGCGCCGGGCGTCCACACCGCGATGGACGCGCTGGTCCACCGCGCGGCGCGCCTGCCCAACGTCGAGATCGCGGCGCCCCCGCACGCGATCGGCCGCTCCACCACGGCGGCCCTGCAGTCCGGCATCGTCTACGGCTTCGCGGGCCTCGTCGACGGCGTGGTCGCGCGGCTCCGCGACGAGGTCGGTGCCGACGCCACGGTCGTCGCGACCGGCGGCCTCGCACCGGCCGTCCGCGAGGCGTGCTCGTCCCTCGACCGCGAGGACGAGTGGCTGACCCTGAAGGGGCTCCGCCTCATCTGGGAGCGCAACACGGCCCGCTGAGCGCGGGCGGGCCCGCAACGGTCGACGGGTACGGTTCGGCCTCCCGTCCCCCGTCCGCCCCGAGGCTCCCCGTGTCCGACGCCGCGCCCCCGCCCGACGAGACCGGTCCCGACGAGCAGTCCAAGCTCGACGAGATCATCGCGACGCGCCGGCAGAAGGTCGCCCAACTGCGTGCGGCCGGCGTCGAGCCGTACCCCGTCAACGCCCGCCCCACCCACACCGTCGCGGAGGTCCGCGAGCGGTGGTCCGACCTCGAGCCGGGGGAGGAGACGGGGACGACCGTGACCGTGGCCGGGCGTCTCGTGGGCAAGCGCGAGATGGGCAAGCTCCGCTTCCTCGTGCTGCGCGAAGGTGGCGTCGACCTGCAGCTGTTCGTGCCGATCGCGAACCTCGACGACGCCTCGCGCGAGCTCGTCGACCTGCTCGACACCGGCGACTGGATCTCGGCCGAGGGCGAGGTCATGGCGTCGAAGAAGGGTGAGCTGTCGGTGAAGCCGGCGACGCTCACGCTGCTCGGGAAGGCGCTGCGGCCGCTGCCGGACAAGCACAAGGGCCTCGCGGACATCGAGCAGCGCTACCGCCAGCGCGAGCTCGACCTCGTCGTGAACGAGGACACCCGCCGGATCTTCCGCGTCCGGGCCCAGGTCGTGAAGGCGCTGCGCGAGGAGCTCGACGAGCGCGGGTTCATCGAGGTCGAGACGCCGATGCTCCACCCCATCGCCGGCGGGGCGACGGCGCGCCCGTTCGTGACCCACCACAACAGCCTCGACACGGACCTGTTCCTCCGCATCGCGCCGGAGCTCTACCTCAAGCGGCTCATCGCCGGCGGGCTCCCGCGCGTCTACGAGCTCAACCGCAGCTTCCGCAACGAGGGGATGTCGCCGCGGCACAACCCCGAGTACACGATGCTCGAGAC